>CBFDDG010000152.1:0-10042 GCA_965603505.1 uncultured Phycisphaerae bacterium
TCGACTTCGATCCGGAGGTGATTGCCGGACGAATCCGGCGAAGCGAGGGGACGATCGATGAGCAGAGCCGGTTGCGCACCACGAACCAGATGGACGTGCTGCGGGCCGTCGCCTTTGCCTTTCGCCTGGCGAGCCAGCCCTTCCGGATCACCTGCGGCCTGCTCGGAGCGCTGAGCTACGATTTCGTGGACCAGTTCGAGAGGCTGCCCGCCAGCGAGCAGGACCTGCTGGGCAACCCCGACTACGAACTGTATTTCGCCGACAATATCTTCCTGATGGACCACGAGCACAACCAGGGCTACGTCGTGGTCAACTGCATGATTACCAACGGCGACCGCGAAGCCGTGATCGCCGAGGCGCAGAGCAGCTTCGATTACTACTTCAACATGGCCCGGTTCGATCCGCCGAAGGGACGCAGGCACGAGGCCCCCCTGCCCGAGGCCTCGACCGATACGTTCCAGGGCGAATACGAGGAAATGGTCCGGAAGGCCAAGCAGCACATCCTCGACGGCGATATCTTTCAGGTGGTCCTGAGCCGGACGTTGACGGAGCCGTGCCCGGATGAGCCGCTGGATGTGTACAAGCGGCTGCGGGACTTGAACCCGTCGCCCTACATGTTTTATATGAACACGCCGAACACCGTGCTGATGGGCTCCAGCCCGGAGTTGAATCTGCGGGTCAGCGGGACCGGGCCGCGACACGTCGAAATCCGACCCATCGCCGGCACCAAGCCCCGAGGCCGCATCGACGGCCAGATCGATACGGATACCGATTTCCGCTACGAGGCGGAGCTCAAGCTGGATCGCAAGGAGTTAGCCGAGCACATGATGCTCGTGGACCTGGCCCGCAACGATATCGCCCGCGTCGCGGACCCGGGGAGCCGGGTCGTCAACGAGCTGCTCACCGCCGAGAAGTACGAATCCGTCCAGCATCTCGTGAGCAACGTCAAAGGGACCCTCCGGCCCGATCTCGACGCGTTGAGCGCGTACTTGGCCACGATGAACATGGGGACGCTGACCGGCGCCCCGAAGATCGAGGCGATGAAGATCATCCGCAAGCTCGAGAAGAACAAACGCGGCTACTATGGCGGGGCCGTGATGTATCTGACCGTGGACGGGCAGTTCGATAGCTGCATCACGATCCGGAGCCTGCAAGTGCGGGACCGCACGGCGTACATCCGCGTCGGCGCCGGCATCGTGCACGACAGCGTTCCGAAGACCGAATTCGAGGAGACCGAGCATAAGGCCGGGTCGTGTCTGAGAGCCATCCGCGGCCGATGACCGTTCAAGAAGGAATCAACGTGATGAATAGGCTGCCAGGCTTATCCTGGAAATGTCACCCCCGCGAAGGCGGGGGTCCACGACCCTGCGATGGGCGAGTGGATTCCCGCTTTCGCGGGAATGACGATACGTGCTATGTTGCTGCGGCATGAAGGGAACTGCGATGGAACCCATGAATAAGAAGGTGTTGTTCGTCGACAATTTCGACTCGTTCACCTATAACCTTGTGGATGATTTCGCCAAGCGGCAGTGCGAAACGAGGGTGTATCGGGCGGACACCCCGATCGAGGAGCTGAAGGCCGTGGCGGCACAGTTCAATCCCGACCTTCTCGTGATCTCGCCGGGACCGGGCAACCCGGACACGGCGGGCGTCTCGCTGGAGGCGGTGGGCACATTCAAGGACACGCTGCCGATCTTCGGCGTGTGCCTGGGGCACCAAGTGATCGTGCAGTACTTCGGCGGAGTCATCGGCCACGCCCCGGAGCCCATGCACGGCAAACCGTCGCGGATCAGCCACAACGGCAAGGGCCTCTTCGAGGGAGTTGAGAACCCGCTTCAGGCCGGACGATATCACAGCCTCGCGGCCCACACACTCCCAGACTGCCTGGAGCAGACCGCCGAATTCGAGGGCATTGTCATGGGCGTCCAGCACAAAGAGCTGCCCATCTTCGGTGTGCAGTTTCATCCGGAAAGCATTCTGACGCCCGCGGGCGGCAAGATCATCCAGAACGTTCTGCAAATCGCAGTCAGTCGAAAACAAACGGTTGGGAGCTAAGAGATGGCAAGCATAACGCAATACCTGGAGATCATTCTCAACGGCAAGGACCTCACGTTCGAGCAGGCGAAGGCCCTGCAGGACACCATCTTCGAAGGCGAAGTGGGCGAGGTCCAGATCGCGGCCTTTCTGGCCATGATGCGGATGAAGCGGGCCACGTCCGGGGAGATCGCCGGCCTGGCGCAATCGCTTCGCGACCACGCGGTACCGGTGCGGGTCGATCTCGACAACCTCATCGACACCTGCGGCACGGGCGGTGCCGTCGTCAAGACGTTCAATATCTCCACGACCGCCGCGATCGTGGCGGCCGGCGCCGGTGCGTACGTCGCCAAGCACGGCAACCGCGGCATCACGAGCCGGTGCGGCTCGGCCGACGTGCTCGACGAGCTGGGCGTCAATATCGACCCGGGCCCGGAGGTCGTGGCCGAGTGCATTCGACAGGCGCACATCGGATTCATGTTCGCTCCGAAGTTTCACCCGGCGATGCGGTTCGTGCAACCGATTCGAAAGAGCCTCGACTTCCGGACCGCCTTCAACATCCTCGGTCCGCTCGCCAACCCGGCCGGCGTCAAGGCCCAGGTCATGGGCGTATCCGATGCCGAGCTGCTCGACCGGATCGCCGAGAGCCTCAAGAGGCTTGGGGTCAAACGCGCGATGGTCGTTCACGGCCAGGGAATGGATGAGATCAGTCTTCTCGGCAAGACGAGGATCGTCGAGCTGCGGGATGGGAAGATCACATCCTGGGAAGTGGACCCCGCCGAGTACGGGATCGCCAGTGCTTCGATCGACGCCCTCGGCAGCGGGGACGCGATCGCCAACGCCGCGGTGATCCGCGACATCCTGGCGGGCAAGGATAAGGGGCCGCGGCGGGACATCGTCGTCCTCAATTCCGCCGCCGCGATGATCGTCGCCGAGCTGGCGGACGACTTCAAGCAGGCCATTGGGCTGGCCAAAGCTTCCATCGATGAAGGAAAAGCATTACATTGTCTGGAGAAACTCATCGAAGTATCCAATGCTGGATGAGTTTCCTGTTCTCTGAGCTAAGAAGATGCTGATCACAAAAGTGAAAGTCTGTGGGATTACGAACTACGAGGACGCCGCTGCGGCGATGGAGTTGGGCGCGGACCTGCTCGGGTTCAATTTCTATTCGCCCAGCCCGCGTTACGTGTCGCCGGAGCGTGCCGCCGAGATTATCCATCGACTGCCCGCCTTCGTCGATGTGGCCGGCGTCTTCGTGAACAGCTCGCTCGATGAGATCCGCGAGATCACCAATCAATGCCAGTTGGACTGGGTCCAGTTACACGGCGATGAGAACACGGAGTTCTGTCGCTGGCTGGCCTACGACAGCGTCAAGACGATGAAGGCGCTGCGGATCCAAGGCGCCGACGACTTTCAACAGGTGGACCGTTTCTTCACGGATGCGATCCTCCTGGACGCTTACTCGTCCGACTGCTACGGGGGCACGGGCCGGACGTTCGACTGGAATATCGTCGGGCACATTGGCCGGCGGGTCTTCCTGGCCGGCGGGATCAATCCGGAGAATGCAGCGGCCGCGGTCGAGCTGGGTGTCTATGGGATCGACGTGTGCAGCGGCGTGGAAGCCGAGCCCGGAAAGAAAGATCACAAGAAGATGAAGGCCCTGTTCGATAATATCAGACATTTGAGAGCCTAACTCGATTGCGGATTGCGGGCTGAGAAATGGCGGTACTACGAATCCGCAATCCGCAATGGGACCACTTATACAGGATGCCAGGATATGAAACAAAGAGGCAGATTTGGTGAGTACGGCGGCTACTACGTGCCGGAAGTATTGATTCCGGCCCTCGAAGAACTCGAGGAAGCCTTTTACCGCTTTCGCGAGGATGAGGAATTCGTCGCCGAGCTTGACGAGCTGTGTAGGAATTACGCCGGCAGGCCGAGCCCGCTGTATCACGCCCGGCGATTCAGCGAGCACGTCGGTTTTAAGGTCTACCTCAAACGAGAGGACCTGCTGCACGGCGGCGCCCACAAGGTCAACAACACGCTCGGACAGGGCCTGCTCGCGAAACACATGGGCAAGACCAAGCTTGTCGCGGAGACGGGCGCGGGCCAGCACGGCCTGGCTACCGCCATGATCGGAGCGCTGCTGGGCATGGAGACGAAAGTCTTCATGGGCGTCGTCGACGTGGAACGACAGAGCGTCAACGTCCATAAGATGCGGCTCTGCGGCGCCGAAGTGATCCCGGTGGAGGGCGGGACGGGAACACTCAAGGACGCCATCAACGATGCGCTGCGGTACTGGACGGCCCATGTGACCGATACGTTCTACCTGTTCGGCTCGGCGGCCGGGCCGCATCCTTACCCCACCATCGTCCGGCACTTTCAGAGCTGCATCGGCGCCGAGGCAAGGCGGCAGTGCCTCGAACAGGTGGGCCGTCTGCCCGACATGGTCGTGGCCTGCGTCGGCGGCGGCAGCAATGCGATCGGCATATTCGCCGGGTTTCTCGACGACAAGGACGTTCGGCTGATCGGCGTGGAGGCCGGGGGCACAGGCGTCGCAACCGGCAAACATGCCGCCAGCCTGGTCGCCGGAGAGGTCGGCGTCCTGCACGGCGCAAAGGCCTACCTGCTGCAGGACGCCAACGGGCAAGTCCTGGAGACCGAATCGATCAGCGCCGGCCTGGACTATCCGGCGGTCGGGCCGGAACACTGCTACCTGAAGGACACGGGCCGGGCCGAATACGTCGCCGCCGAGGACGAGGACGTCCTCGATACGTTCGAACGCCTCACGAAGCTGGAAGGAATCCTCCCGGCCCTCGAGAGCGCCCATGCCCTTGCCTACGTGGCGAGCCAAACGGGCAAGCTGGCCCCCGAGACCCTGGTCGTCGTGAATCTCTCCGGCCGGGGCGACAAGGACGTCGGCATCGTGGAGAAGGCCAGAGGCCAGAAAGAAGGATAGGTCCCATCGGCCCCATATGTCCCATACGTCCTATGGGTCTTATCTGACCGGCGCCTTCCAGGAGCACACGCTATGAAGAATTATCAGCAGGCATTCGCAGAACTGAAGAGTCAGAAGAGAGCGGCTTTGATCCCGTTCTTCGTGATCGGCGACCCTGACGACGACGCGAGTCTGGCCGTAGTGAAGGCGGCGGTCGACGCCGGGGCGGATGTCCTCGAACTGGGCATCCCCTTCTCTGACCCGATTGCCGACGGGCCGACGATTCAGAGGGCCGACGTCCGCGCGATGCGCAGCGGCATGAACGTGCCCAAGGCGCTCGAATTCATTCGAGAGGTCAAGAGCCACAAGGACGTCCCCATCGGCCTGCTGATGTACTACAACCTCATCCAGCAGTACGGCGTCGAGCGATTCTTCACGGATTTCCACGAGGCGGGCGTAAACAGCATCCTCGTGGCGGACCTGAGCATCGACGATGCAGACGAAGTCGTCGGGCCGGCGCGGTCGGCCGGTCTTGATACGGTCTTTATGGTCACGCCGAATATGGATGCGGACCGGATGAAGCGAATCGCCTCGCAGACGACCGGCTTTATCTACACGGTCTCCGTGCTCGGCGTCACGGGCACGCGCGCGACCCTTTCGAATGCCGTGCAAGGCTTGGTCGGTCGGCTCAAGAGCGTTACGGACGTGCCCATCTGCGTCGGGTTCGGCGTCAGCAAGCCCGAGCACGCGAAAGCCATCGCCGACGCCGGCGCCGACGGCGTCATCATCGGCTCGAAGCTGGTGGCGATGATCGAGGACAACCTGGACAATCCGCACAACGCGGTTGAGCAGATCGCCCAGTTCCTGACTGAGGTAAAAGCGGCCCTTTCTTCATAGCCGCTACGGTGGGCTTGATTGTGTCTCACGCGCCCAGAAATGCGGAGCCGACGGTGGCGTCCGCCATGCCCGCACGCCTGTCTCGTCCACGGCGCCCATATCCCGGCGGATTCCCAACGAACTTCCTGCGATTTCCGACAGTAGAAAATCTTGTACTGGTTCGCCTACATCGTTAAGTTGATGGGGCTTGGCAGGAAGACCCAAGACGAACGTGCACGACGAAAAGTTCATGCGATTCAGGAGGACACAACCATGAAGAGATCCACAATTTCCCTTGGGATGCTGTTGGCGACTCTCGCACTGGCCTCGACGGCGTTTGCCCAGCAGCCGGCCAAAGAGCGGGCCGCCAGGCCGGGACGGTCGGAAGCTCCAGCCGACCAGCGGCAAGCGATGGCGCGGACGATGGCGCGGGAGGCGATGGCCCAAAGGCTCCAGCAACAGATCGATGAGTTGAAGGCCGGCCATCAGGAGCTAATCACTGAGTTGCGGGCCATTCATCAAGCGGCGGTCAAGGAAGAGGCCACCGAGACGGCCGGCAAGGTGGAGGCGCTCATCACCAAACGCCAGGAGACGTTCCAAAACGAGCTGCGGCGGCTTGAGCAGCAGCAACGGCGTCTGCAGAGGGCGGGCCGGGAGACGGCAGTCCGGCCTGGGCGGGGCCGACGCGGAGGCCGACCGGCGCCCGCTTTCGAGCTCAACAGTTTTGCCGGCAAGAATATCAAGCTTTCAGACTACGCCGGCAAGATCGTGGTTCTCGAATGGTTCAATGGCGACTGCCCGTTCGTGAGATACCACTATGACCAGGCCAGCACGATGATCGATCTGGCCAAAAAGTACAAGGACAAGGACGTCGTGTGGCTGGCCATCAACAGCACGAACACGACTACTCCGCAGGCCAATCGCCAATTCGCCGAGAAGCACAAGCTGCCGTATCCGATCCTCGACGACAGGTCGGGCGCGGTGGGCAGACAGTATGGCGCGCGCAACACGCCCCACATGTTCATTATCAGCAAGGACGGCACCATCGCCTACCGCGGAGCCATCGACAACGCGCCGCTCGGCAAGGTGCAGGGCGACGGAACAAAGATCAACTACGTGGATCAGGCCCTGGCCGAGCTGACGGCGGGAAAAACCGTAACCACTCCCACCACAACGCCTTACGGCTGCACGGTGAAATACGCCCAGTAGGTGCACGCGGTCTGCGAACGGCCGTGCGTGACGCGGCAGCGTCACGACTGTTGCGGGAAATTCGGGCCCTTTCGCGCCGGTGACTTTCCTTTTCGGGTGAGACACTGGCACGAAAGGGCCTTCCTTATTACAATACCCGCATTGGCGTATGCAAAGTAGAATGCAGCAGGCGACAGACGCCCCTCGCCGCCTGTTGCTCATCACTTATCACTTGCGCATGCAGGAGGCCAAGGATGAAGAACACGGCACGAGTCCCCACCCGAACGATTTCCCTTCTCATCGGCGGCTGCCTCGTATTGCTCTCGCTGGCGGTCCGCCCGGCGCAGGCCGCACCGGAGCGGCTGACGTACATCGACCTGATCCGCCGGTTGACCGACCTGGAGCATCCGGCCACTCTGCCCGCACCGGGTGAGAAGTGCGTTCAGTGGTCCAGTTGGGACCGGCGAAGTAAGTACGATGAAGCGGCGGGCCGGTACGTGGGCTGGGATGCCAACGGGGACGGCGGCGGGATCATTCGCAAGGAAGGCGACCAACTCGTCTTTGCCGAGATGGAAGGCCCCGGCGTCATCTGGCGGATCTGGTCGGCGCTGCCCAAGGAAGGCCGCGTCAGAATCTACCTGGACGGCTCCAAGGAACCGGCCGTGGACCTGCCCTTCATCGGCTACTTCGACCGAAAGAACGAGCCGTTCACGTATCCGGCTCTTGTACATGAGACGGCCCGGGGACAGAACAACTACGTCCCCATCCCCTTCCAGAAATCGTGCAAGATCACGGCCGAGGGCGACTGGGGCGCCTACTATCACTTCACCTATACGATCTACCCCAAGGGCACGATCCTGCCGACCTTCACGCGGGAGCTTTCGCCCGAGGAAATCCGCGCCCTCAGGCGGGCCGATGCCACGCTCTCCATTCGTGGCGGTGGAGCTGTCACGAGGCACAAGGGTGCAGAGAGGGTGAACAGGAAGGTGGTCATCCCGCCCGGCAAGACGGTGACCGCGGTGAAGCTCGACGGCGCCCGCGCGATTACCGACCTCAAGGTGAATGTGGACCTGCCGGCGTCACCGGACGACCGGGACATCCTGCGCGAGCTGCTCGTGCACATGTACTGGGACGGCGAGACCCAGCCGAGCGTATGGTCGCCGCTGGGTGACTTCTTCGGCACGGCCCCCGGCGTGAACCGCTACGACTCGCTGCCGCTCGGAATGGCTGAAGACGGCCTCTATTGCCGCTGGTACATGCCCTTCCGGCGCGGCGCGGAGATCAGACTGACGAATGACGGCGACAAGGAACGCACCGTGAGCCTTGCCGTAAGGCACGCTCCGTTAACAAAACCCGTCGAGAGCCTCGGGCGTTTCCACGCGAAATGGCACCGGGATGCATTCCTGCCGGAGGACGCCGAGCGGCGGAAGATCGATTGGACGATGCTCAAGACGGAGGGTCGGGGCCGCTTCTGCGGCGTCATGCTCCACGTCTGGAACCCGCGCGGCAGTTGGTGGGGTGAAGGCGACGAGAAGTTCTTCGTGGACGCCGAGAAATTCCCCTCCACCTTCGGCACCGGCTCCGAGGACTATTTCGGCTACGCCTGGTGCAATCCGACGCTGTTCGAGAACTGCTACCACAACCAGACGATCAGCATGAACAACCGCGGCCACATCTCGGTGAACCGCTGGCACATCACGGACAACATCCCGTTCCAGGAGTGCTTCGAGGCGGCCATCGAGAAGTATTATCCGAACGGCCGCCCGACGCTGTACGCCGCCACGGCCTACTGGTATCAGGCCGCCGGACAGAGCGATCCCTATCAGCCCGTAGCGATCGGGCAGCGCAAGGGCTACTGGACGCCCATTCAGGTGTTCAGGGTCAAGGGGGCGCTCGAAGGCGAAAAGCTGAAGATCCTCCGCAAGACGGCCGGCAATCCCGCCCCGCAAGACATGGGAATGTTCGGCTCCGACTGGAGCGGCGAGTGCCATCTGTGGTGGATCGAGGCCAAGCCGGGCGACACGCTCGATCTGGCCGTCCCGGTGGAAAAGGCCGGCACGTACCGCCTCAAAATGCAGCTCACCAAGGCCATCGACTACGGCATCGTGCAATTGTCCCTCGACGGCAAGAAGCTGGGCGAGCCCATCGATCTCTTCAACGACGGCGTCGTCGCCACGGGCGTTCTCGATATGGGCACGCACGAGCTGGACAAAGGCCGGCACGTCTTGCGGGTCGAGATCGTCGGCACCAATGAGAAAGCCATCAAGGGTTACATGTTCGGGCTCGACTACCTGAAGCTCGAGGATGTCACCTCCGGCTTCTACCTGCCCGAGGATCGCGACTACACGATCCTCGACTCTGTGCGAGACTCCGTCCGGTTCACGACGGAGCGGACGCTCATCGAGTACAGGGGACATCTGTGCTGCAAGTCCAGCTTCGTGGACAAGGACGGCAACATCATGGGCTGGCACGATTTCGGCAACCTGGAAGGCCCCGGCTGGGCGGCCAACGCCGTCGGCGGCGCTTACGAGCTCTATGCGTTCGGCCGGCACAACAAGGACCCCGCCCTTCAGAAAACGGCCCTGCGGCTGCTCGACCACGTGCTCGAGGACGGCTTCATCAACTACGACACCGGCTTCATCACGGGCTATCGCGAGACCACGACGGACGCGTTTTGCCTCAACTATCAGCACAAAAGCAACTGGTTCTGCCCCGGCTCGATGGCCAAGATCGCTTACCAGTTTCTGCTGTTCAGCGAGATCGTGGACCAGCCTCGCAAAGAAAAGATGCGGGACATCGCCGTCAGGACGGCCGATTGGATTCACAGAAACATCCGGCCGACGGCGAACGGATGGTACCCGCGGCGGTGCAAGCCCAGCGGCGAGCACTATCCGCAGAACGCCTACGGGGATAGTGACATCCTCTTCGAGAAAAGCGGCGACGGGCTGTTCATCATCCAGCTCGATACGGCCCTCACCCAGCACGGTCTGGCGGACTACACGCAGG
>CBFDDG010000153.1:0-10035 GCA_965603505.1 uncultured Phycisphaerae bacterium
TTCGCCCAGACGGCGGTGAGCTTCGCCTATGTTCTGGCCGTGACAGAGAACGGCGGCGTGCCCGTGGTGCTGCCGACCGTCGACAAGGCCGAGGTGCTGCAACGGTACGTCGAGATGCTTGACGGCCTCGTCCTGGTTGGCGGGGACGATATTCCGCCCGAGGTCTACGGCGAGCAGCCGCATGAGACGGTCAAGCCGTTGCCGCCGCAGCGGTACGAGTTCGAGCGAGAGCTGATCGCCCGCTGGCTCGAAAGCGGAAAACCTCTGCTCGGCGTGTGCCTGGGTATGCAGTTCACGAATGTCGTCGCCGGAGGCACGATGATCCAGGACATCCCCTCTGAAATCGGCACGACCGTCAATCACCGGGCGTACCACCGTGTGCAGATCGAAGCCCCCAGCACTCTGGCCGACATTCTCAATGCCCGCGAGGCCGAAGTCCTGTCAAACCACCATCAGGCGGTCGATGATCTCGGCAAAGGCTTGAGGGTGATCGCCCACAGCACCGACGGGGTGGCTGAGGCCCTGGAGCGCACGGACGGCCCATTCGGGCTGTTCGTCCAGTGGCATCCTGAGGCGATGACCGACCGCGCCCACCGCGACGCCGTCTACGGCGCTTTGGTGCGGGCCTGCGTGCGGCCGAGGCGGCAGCCGTGAACATTCGACTTTGACGGGCGGGCGATTCGCCACTATCATCTTGGCGGACATAGACTCCCCTGCTTTGGAGACTTGATGCCGGTGCGCAGACTGCCGTTGCATACGAAGATCTTTCTTGCCCTTATTGCCGGGGCTGTCTTCGGTCTGATCGCCAACCGCTTGGGCTTCTCGGGGTTCGTGGTTGATTGGATCAAGCCGGTGGGGACGGCTTTCGTCAAGCTCATCAGCATGGTGGTCGTGCCGCTGGTGTTCGCCTCGCTGTTGGTGGGCACAACAAGCCTCAAGGGCTTGCGAAGCCTGGGCAGGATCGGGGCCAAGACGGTTGGGTTCTATCTGTGCACGACGGCCATCGCCATCAGCATCGGCCTGGTGATGGCGAACGTGTGGCGGCCGGGCACTGGTTTCGCGGAGGAGACGAGACAGAAGTTGATCGATGGGGCGGCAGCACAGGAGGGCTATACGGGCGAGCCTGTGATCGAGAGTCCCTCGGTGCGGGACCTGCTGCTGAACATCATCCCGACAAACCCGATCAAGGCCCTGGCCGACGGGCAGATGCTCCAAATCATCTTCTTCGCCCTGCTGCTGGGTATCTGCCTGACGCTGATCCCGGCCGAGCGAAGCCGGCCGGTCATCGCCTTCTTCGAGGGCGTGAACGAGACCATCGTCCAGATGGTGCACGTCATCATGCACGTAGCTCCATATGGCGTATTTGCCCTGATTGCGGCAGTCGTGGCCGATTTCGGGCTCGGCATCCTCCTGATGCTCATCAAGTATTGTGCGGTAGTCGTGCTCGGTTTGCTGACCCACCTGCTGCTTGTCTATTCGGTCGTGCTGAAGTTCGTCGTGAAGGCGAGCGTGGCGAGGTTCTTCCGCGGAATCCGGCCCGCCCAGTTGGTGGGCTTCAGTTCCTCATCGAGCTCGGCGACTTTGCCGGTGACGATCGAGTGCGTTACGGAGAACCTCGGCGTTCCCCAGAGCGTCAGCAGCTTCACCCTGCCGCTCGGGGCAACCATAAACATGGATGGCACAGCACTTTACCAGGGGGTCGCCGCCGTTTTCCTGGCCCAGCTCTACGGGATGGACCTGACGTTTGGGCAGCAGTTGACGATCGTCTTGACCGCCACGCTGGCCTCGATTGGGACGGCGGGCGTACCCGGGGCCGGCATCATCGCCCTCGCGATCGTGTTGCGCAGCGTCGGCGTGCCGCTACAGGGAATCGGCATTGTCCTGGGTGTTGATCGGTTTGTGGATATGTGCCGTACGGTCGTGAACATCACTGGCGATGCGGCGTGTGCCGCCGTGGTGGCCTCCTCAGAAGGCCTGCTTGGCGAGATGCCTGGGCGGAAGGCGCGGAGTGAGCCTCCGAGGGAAGTGGGGACTCCCGATCTGCACAGCATCGGGGTGTCCGGAGATCCAGGAGGAATGGAATGACTGCAACTCTCGAATCTGCAAGGATTTATCGGTGGAGCAGGCCTACCCCGAGGTCGATGCTTCTTCTGATCCTTACGATCCTGGCGCGGGCGGCGCCATGCGAGGCTTGTTTCTCCATTGTCGTCGGCAAGAACGCCTCGGTCGACGGCTGCGTCCTCGTCGGCCACAACGAGGATGATGAGGCCCCGCAGATTGTCAACCATCACAAGGTGCCCCGGCGCAGCCACCCTCCGGGTTCCCGGGTGAAGCTGCGCAACGGCGGCTCGGTCGAGCAGGCCGAGCAAACCTGGGCCTTCATCTGGTCGGAAATGCCGGGCGTGCTCTTTTCGGATAGTTACGTGAATGAATGGGGCGTGACCATCACTTCCGATAACTGCCCATCCCGGGAGGACAAGCCCGAACTGACGGATGGGGGTATCGGGTACATGCTGCGTCGCCTCGTGGCCGAGCGCGCCAGGACGGCGACCGAGGGTGTGCTGCTGGCCGGAAGTCTTGTAGAACGCTTCGGTTACATCGATTCCGGCCGGACGTACATCATCGCCGATCCCGACGAAGCCTGGCTCTTCTGCGTGGTCAACGGAAAGCACTGGCTGGCCCGCCGCGTGCCGGACGATGAGGTCGCCATGGTCGCCAACACGTACACGATTCGCGAGGTCGATCTGGAAGACAGGGAGAATTGCCTCGCTTCAAGCGATATCGTCAGTTATGCGAAGTCCCGCGGCTGGTACGATCCCCAGGGCGCGGGGACGTTCGATTTCGCCGCGGCATACGCCAACCCAGCGGCCGCTTCGAATCCCAACAATTCCGGCCGGCAGTGGAGCGGACTGGGATACATCGCGCGGGCCCCGATCGAGCCCGGTGCGGACCTGCCCTTTTCCGTTGTGCCGCGGCATAAGTTGAACGTAGCCAATGTGATGCAAATCCTGCGTCACGACAAGGAGGCCAGCACGACCTCGTCGGATTCGCCTTTCGTCTGCGCCCTTTGCAGTGGGGCGACGCAAACCAGCTTCGTGGCCCAGTTGAGACAGCGGGTTCCGCCGGCGATTGGGCTGGTGTACTGGGTTTGTCTTGCCTCGCCACGGACATCTTTTTACGTCCCATTTCCTTTCGGAATCTCCGATTTTCCCACAGGTTTCCTGTTAAAATCCGAGAGGCCTACTGCTGAGGCCTACGACCGCAGGGTCCAGGCGCCGTTCGCGGCAAACCCGCAGGAGGCGTTCTGGATGTTCTCGAATTTCCGCGACAAGATCGAGACGAAGGGACCGGAAGCGGTCGCGAAGTTGAAGGCCAAGGCACAACGTATTGAGCATGATGCGGTCGAAATGCAGAGGCGAATCGAACAGGCAGCCTGTGAAATCTACGAAACCGATCAGGCACTCGCGATGCGGCTGCTGCAGAACCACGCGCGGGGGCTGTACCTATCCTGCGTCGAGGTGATGGACAAGGCGCTGTCTGTGGATTAGGCTCGCACTTTCGCAGCTTTTTGCGGAGGCTGGTTTTTCTGTAACGCTGTAAGTCATGTGATATTATGCACTTAGGAAAGGTCATTCCATTGTCGTTTATGCTTGCGCTTCCGATTTTCGTCCACCTGTGCGGCTCAAACGCCGGGGCGGATGCCGACGCCGAACTCAGGGAGCGGGCCAGCCGGCTGGCCCGGGAGATCCTGCTCATCGATACGCATGTGGATACGCCCTACGAACTGCGAAAGCGGATGCAGGACATTTCCGGCAGGATTGAAGGAGGCCATTTCGACTACGTTCGAGCCAGGCAGGGCGGACTCGACGCGGTATTCATGGCCGCTTACGTCCCGCCGGAATATGAGGAGAAGGGCGGCGCCAGGGCCTTTGCCGACGAGACGATCGACATGATCGAAGGTTTCGCCCGGAAATGGCCGGGCAAGTTCGTCCTGGCACGCTCGCCCGAAGAGATTCGAGCCCATTTTGGCAGCGGCCGGATCTCCATTCTCATGGGAATCGAGAACGGCTCGGCTCTTGAAGGTAATTTAGGTAATCTGCGACATTTTTACGACCGGGGCGTCCGCTATATCACGCTCGTACACTCGAAGAACAACCAGATTTGCGACTCCTCCTTCGACAGCGAGCGTAAATGGCACGGCCTGAGCCCCTTTGGCCGGAAACTCGTGACCGAGATGAACCGCCTTGGGATGATCGTCGACGTTTCGCATGCCTCGGATGAGGCGTTCTACCAGATCATGGAGCTTTCCAGGGCTCCGGTTGTGGCAACCCATTCGGCCTGCCGCCACTTCACCCCCGGCATGGAACGGAACATGAGCGACGAGATGATACGCCTCCTGGCGCAAAAGGGCGGTGCGATCCAGATCAACTTCGGTTCGATCTTCGTCAATCCGGTGGTCAGCCGCGAATTCATGAAATTGCGTAAGGAGATAAACGAGCACATCGAGGCAAAGAACCTGCAGGGCGAGGAGAAGGATCGCTATGTCAAACAGCGGTGGGAACAGGCAAAATTTCCCAAAACCCATGTCTCCGATGTCGCCGCAAACATCAATTTTGCTGTGAAATTGGTCGGGGCGGATCATGTCGGTCTTGGCTCGGACTTCGATGGGGTCTCGGCCCTGCCGGAGGGCCTCGAAGACGCCTCCGGCTATCCGAACCTGATTTGCGAGCTGCTGAAAAGGGGGTATGGGGAGCAGGATATCCGGAAAATCTGCGGCGAGAGCTTCCTGTGCGTCTGGGCCCGGGTGCACGAGACGGCCGTCGCCCTGCAGTCGCGGGAAGAATGAGGGGGGATATCGGCTGCGCCAGGCATGGGAATGGCCCCGCAAAACGCCCCCCCGGACTATCCTTAGAAAAAACTACATTTTCTCACTGGTATTTTCCTTGACCGGCCAGTGGTCGCGCCGGTATATTTAATGCGCCCCGATGATTGCGACGGCAGCGAGCTGTTTAAGGCAAGAGACAGGTTGTACCCGAGATCTGTGGATCATCTGTTGCGGCGCAGGCATGTTGACTCTGCGTGATGGGTGTATTGGTGCGCGAGGCGGAAGAAGCGGATCTTCGGGGAAATGGCGAGCAGGATGAGCGTGGGCTTGTATACGCACGTACGGAGACAACTGCCGTTTTTTCAGAGACTACACTGCTCGTGGTAATGGCAGGTGCACGGTCAATTCTTGCTCGCGGACGGAAGTGCGGTCGGTTCGATTCGTGAAAGGGAGAGAATTGTATACCCAAGGTTCCGCTCAAAAGGGCTTGCATCCGGACGCGGCAGAATACTATTATGATTTTATATCGCGGGGCAAGCCAGGTGTGCCGGATGGCATCAGCCGTCATATCCGCCGGTGTTTGCTTTGTCAGGCGCAGATCTGCCGACTGAAGGAGATCGTCGTAGAGACAACAAGAGGCGAGGCCGATACACAGTGGGATCGCATGGATCGAGACGTCATTGAGAGGCTGAATCTTCACTTCCGCTGCTTGGGCGAGCCTGTCACGTGCTCGCGGGCCAAGCCGTTCCTGCCGGGCCTGTTGATTCCTTCTTTGAAGATCCGAATCCCGACGCCCATCACGGTCCATGTGGACCATTGCCCGGAATGCGCCGAGGACCTGAGCGTGCTCCGGGGACTTGGCCTCGATCCCGGCCAGTTGGAACGGCTCGAGCGGCTCTACGCCAAAGGGAACGAGGCGGACCCCTCGCTGTGCGGGCGGGCCCAACTGAAGATCCCGGCGTTTGCTGCCGGCTCATTTGGAGACATTGACGACGAGTTCCTCGATCACCTGTGCACGTGCCGGCAATGTCGCCGCTTGGTCTACCAGCACAGGGAGAAAGTCCTCGAGGGGCAGCCGGCCCAAGGCGTCGACGCGCCGGCCTGCCGTACGTCCATGGCTGATGTCTTCGATTGCGTCATCGCGCGCGATGCAGGCGACGAGGCCGGGCCGGCCGGTTCGCACGTCCGCACCTGCCGCCGGTGCCTGGAGGCCGTGCAGGCGCTTCACCGCGCCGTGTACAGCATCGCCGATCGCGGAAATTCCGGTGTGATCACGGTCTATACGACCACCGAGGAAGAGAAGGAGACTCCCGCGGCGGAGGATCCCTATCCGATGTATCCGATTCACGTGCAGGTGATCGACGGACGGTCCACGCTGGCGACCCGACCCTCGTGGCCTGCCGCAACCGTTGCGGCCTTGAGTCATACTGCCACCAATCCTCGCTTGAAACCGTGGCTCAAGGCCGCTGTTATTCTCTTCGCCGCGATCCCTCTGACCCTCCTGTTCCTTCACACCCGAACCTCCTCCGGGATCTCCCTGGGCCAGATGTTCAAAGCCTTCGGCAGGGCGGAGAACGTCCGTGTTTCATGGTTTTATCCGCCTACGGGCGAATTGCTCCAGGAAGTGTGGATCTCACGCGCGAGGGATATTGTCCTGGTGATAGAAGGACAGGAGCGCGCCTTCTATGACCTGGGCGCGAAGAAGAAATATGTCTATTCGACCCCGGAAACAGCAGCGGACATTGCGGAATTGAGCGACCGCCAGTACACCAATGCACGCCGGCTCATGGATGGTTCTTTGGGCTTCACGCTCAGAGACGTCCCCGCGGATGCGACGTGGACTCGCGTGGATGATGGCCTCGCTGAGGGCGCGGAGGTATACGAATTGGCTTACACGCAGCAAGATCCTTCCGGGACGGTCGTTTTGCTCAAGTGGACGATCATTGTCGATCCTCTCACAAGATTGCCGGAGGAAGTGCTGGCGTTCCACAGATTGCCTGCTGACGACGAGTGGAACACCGAGTCCGGAGGGGTGTTTGAGTATCCCACCGAAAGTGAGATAACGGCAGTCCTCGGGGAATAGCAGGTCAGCCGCAGCGTTTACTCGCCCTGCCAGAGAATGGTATTGGTATAACTCCCGTCCTCCATTCGCTCCACCAGCAGTTCGCTCGCCCTTCTGAGCTCAGCATGGCCATCCGCGAAGCCGACATTCACGGTCTTATTGGGATGGCGTCCGCCGATGGCGTCGCAGGACTGTCCCGGCCACAAGATTCTCTCCCTGTTGATCTCAAGACCCGGGACATACGCGGTATCCTCCATGAAGGAGGCATCGAGTGGACTCGGCGGCTCCGCAGTCGCTTGCCACCATGAAATAAGGACGTAGCCGCTGTCGACGATCAGGAGAGTCGAGCCGGGGTGACGAATGCTGCTGGTGGACAAAGGCGGCCCCACGAATGCCTTCTGGGATGGGAGGCTGTTCATGGCCAGCCCGATCCTGCACAGGGAGCGGTTGGCGCCATAGTTGCCGCACAGGACATCGCGATCCAGGATAGGATCCTCAAGCTTCTTGGATGGACATCGAATCGCGTCCACCTCTTTCCTGTCGCGGACCACGCCGCAAAAGTGGAACCACCACCATCCCGGGTTGTCAAACGAGAAGTTGCCTATGTAGCCGCCCGGCGGGGGAGGAAGTCCGGCCTTGAGGTCGAAACCGTAGGGAAGCGACTGATGCTCGGCCTCGTAGTTGTGCAGGCTCAGCGACAGTCCGTGGATATTGGCCCGGCACGCTACCGTCCGGGCCTGCCGGCGGGAGCGCGCAAGCACAGGAAACGCGATGGCCGCCAGCAGCGCGATGATCGAGATGACCACCAGCAACTCAATCAGCGTGAAGGCAGCATTCCTCATAAGGGCCTACTATACGACAGGACGCATCCCGTGTCAATTGCCAACCGGTCAGAAAATGACCTATACGCGGACAGGTATGCGACTGACTCTTGTGGCCCGAGCGGGCAAATGCGGGATTTCGCGTAGTAGGGCGAAGGGGCCCCGCAAACGCGAGACAAAGCGTTTGGGGAGCCCCGAGCGTCCCTGCCCGCCTGAAGAGGTCGTGCGGGGACGCACGACCTACAAAGGCGACCAAACGTAGTCGCACACCCGCACAGAGGCCGGACCGCGTTTTCCAGTACGCCAGCTTGACTTTTCGCTTCCCGAGTGGTAGCTTAGGAGTATTGTACGCACCATTGAGTCCCGTACACGGAGGTCTGGTTCGGGCAGCCCGGTCGAAGTCAGGGAACGACAGAGACTGTGGCGAGGAGTAAACGCTGTGAGAATGGTCTTTGCCTTGGCCGTGATCGTTGCCGTTGCGCCCCTGACGCCGGCGAATGTCCGGACCACGGCGTACCGCTGTGATGAAATGACACCTCTGGAAGTGGTCGATCCCAACCGCCCCGGCGTCTACCGGGACATCATGGTCGGCACCAGGCTCGTTATCGTCGTCAGCTCCGATACCGGCGGATACTGGTTAGGCCACCTGCGGCTCTCGTGGGACGATGCGGAGTACGCCGCCCTGGCTGGCAGGGGACTCACGGCAGTGCCCGAAGTTGACATGACCGAATACAGGGATTCTTGTCTCGAAGCGGCGGGCGAGGGAGCAACTGCACGGGATTATAGCAGTGTTTGCGGTATTGGTTTCGAGTTTCAGACCAGCCCTTACCCTCCTGTCATTCCCGGTGACTGGTTCATCTTCGATTATCGGGCAGAACGAGTGGGATCCTGTGATGTTGGCCTGTATGACCCCTTTGTCAGTCTTGATACGCCCATCGAGATGCTTTCCTTCACGCATGTCCCGTCGCGCGATTTCGACGGCGATACGATTGTCAACTTCGAAGATCTTGCTCTTCTCGCCGGACATTGGCGCACGACCGTCGGTCACGATCCGAATAGCCCTGAGGCCGTCTTTGACCTCAACTCAGACAGCCGTGTTGATGCCGACGACCTCGCGCTGTTCAGTGAATACTGGCTTGAACGGACGGACTGCAACGACGCTGTGCTGGATCCCAACGATTCCTCGCCGGGCATATAGGCCGCACAATCGACCAGAGGAGAACTGTGTGCTGTCGCCAAGTCTGCGGCGCCGTGCCATGCCTACGGGCAGGCGAACCCGTACCAATAGTACCAGTCGGTGGTCTTGCATATCCAGTCAGGATCCCAAATACAGGGGCTTTGCATGCGGAACACCATCAGTTGATCGGCGCATGTACCGCTCGTCGCGGATTCACACCCCCACCGCTCAAAGTAGACCGTGAAAGCGCCAGCGCAGGTGCCACTCAGGTACCTGCAGTAAACCACATACTGGCTCTGGAGGAGCCGGGTGCAGGTCCAGCCGGTGGAGCCGGCAATGGCGGTTGAGACGCCGTCTGGTATGTCGGTGAAGCGTCCTGAGATGGGCCGGTCGGATAGCAGGAGTGCCGTTCCCTCGGACCACTCCAGCGGGAACAAGTCCACCTTCCGCCGGTAATAGAAATTGCTATTCGAAAGGTCAACCAGCCAGACGTATTGCTCATCCGCCTGGTCGAGGACGACAAAGTGGCTCTTGCCCGGGATGTGCAGGATGGCCATGACCCCCGGGAGGTCCTTCAGGGTCGCGAGATCGGTCGTGACGGCCCGGCAGTACAGGCCCAGACCCTGAGCGGATTGCTTCATCGCGAGCAGGTTCGTCTGTCCGCCGGGTCCTACGAGAGGGGCCAGGGCGCCGTCGGAGACGGGCCTGCCCAGCCGCGAGGCGACGTACTGCAGGGCGGCCGTGCTGCAGTTCTGAGGCCGCCTTCCCTGCGCGGCCTGGTAGGACAGCCGCTGTATCAGGAGCTCATCCGTATCCACCGTCGGGGAATAGACGTAGAGCGACGAGGCGGCCGAGAGGGGCGACGTGTACTCCACCAGGGTATCGAGCGCGAGGGGAACGTTGAAGCTGCTCGGCGCAGGGACGCTCGCGCTGACGCTCGTCAAGGACCAATCTTCAGACTTGAGCAGCTTGTCCGTCGTGCGGCGGCGTCGCTCGATCGAGACGCTGGACGGGACCCAGTTGCCCTCCACCAATCGATAGCCCGAGCAGGTGTAGCTGACGACTTCACTGCCGCGGCCGTCAAACGTGGCGGCGGTCACGGCGTACGCCTTCGAGGGATCCAGCGTCACGCCCGTCACCTCCCCGCCGG
>CBFDDG010000154.1:0-10023 GCA_965603505.1 uncultured Phycisphaerae bacterium
GACCAGGTGAGTTTCAAGGTGACCATGACGTTCGGCGAAAATGAGGTCACGATGGAGTTCAAGGGCAAGGTGGAAGGATCAACCCTCACGGGCGACTGGACGACGCCCCGAGGCACCAGAGAAGCCGTCGGCAAGAAAGTAAACTGACCGGCGATCGAAAGCTCTCCGGCGTCCTGAACAAAACGCGCGAAAATGAAGAGCCTGCCCTGATCGCGGCCGAATGAGATCTGGCCTGCGCGTGGGAGAGCACCCCCATTCGCAGGCCAGATCTTTCACTGCGCTCTTGTGGCGATGCAACAACCTCCTTGCGGAAAGGGCGTGGCGCGGTATTATATGCCTGTTGGATACGGCTTTGACTGTGCCGTTTGATTTGTGAACTTCTGATGGGGGTACCGACATGAGACAGGAAAGGGTGTCAAACAGGAGTGGGATCGCCGGAGGTCTACTCGGTGGATTGATCGTGTTGGTGATTCTTGGCGGCTCGCCCTGGGTTCGCAGCACCGGGGCCGGCGAGGCGGACTGGGAGTCTCTCTTCGACGGCAAGAGCCTCAACGGGTGGGTGCAACGCAACGGGCAGGCGAAGTACACGGTTGAGGACAAGGCCATTGTCGGGACGACCGTGCTCAACACGCCGAACAGCTTTCTCTGCACCGAGAAGATGTATACCGATTTCATCCTGGAGCTGGAGTTTCTCGTCGAGCGCGGCATGAACTCCGGCATCCAGATCCGCAGCCACAGCTACAAACACTACAGGAACCACCGCGTCCACGGCTACCAAGTCGAGATCGACACGTCGTCGCGCGCCTGGAGCGGCGGGATCTATGACGAGGCCCGGCGCGGCTGGCTGTTTCCGCTCAAGGACAAGCCCGAAGCCCAGGGGGCTTTCAAGCAGGGCCAGTGGAACCACTACCGGATCGAGGCCATCGGCGACCGGATCCGGACGTGGGTCAACGGCGTGCCCGCCGCCGACCTGCAGGACGATATGACCGCCACGGGCTTCATCGCACTGCAGGTCCACGGCTCGAAGGAGGCGGGCAAGAAGATCAGGTGGCGCAATATCCGCATTCAGGACCTCAGCCGCGACCGCAAGCCACTGAAGGCCCTGGTCGTGGATGGTCAGAACAACCACGACTGGAGAGCGACCACGCCGGTGTTGAAGCGTCTGTTGGAGGAAACGGGGCTGTTTACTGTGGATGTGGCCACGTCGCCGGGCAAGGACGAATCGATGGCTGCGTTCCGGCCGGACTTTGCGAGGTACGATGTGATTGTCTCGAACTACACGGGCAGGGACTGGCCGCAACAGACGCAGGATGCGCTCGTCGAGTACATGGAGAATGGCGGGGGGCTGGTCATATTCCACGCGGCGGACAATGCGTTTCCGAAATGGCCCGAGTGGAACGAAATGATCGCGCTCGGCGGCTGGGGCGGCCGGAACGAGAAGTCCGGCCCGATGGTCCGCTACCGCGACGGCAAGGTCGTCCTGGACGATTCGCCGGGACGCGGCGGGACGCACGGGCCGCAGCACGAGTTTCAGGTGACGATTCGCGAGCCGTTGCATCCGATTGTGGCCGGGCTGCCGGAGAAGTGGATGCACACGAAGGACGAACTCTACAGCCAATTGCGGGGGCCTGCGAAGAATATGACGGTCCTGGCGACGGCCTACGCCGACCCGGCCCAGAAGGGCACAGGCGAGCACGAGCCAATCCTGTTCACCGTCCGCTACGGCAAGGGACGAATCTTCCACACGGTGCTCGGCCACGCCCCGGAGCAGATGCGTTCCGTCGGCTTCATCGTTACGTACCAGCGCGGGACCGAATGGGCCGCCACGGGGCGGGTCACACAGGTGGAAGTTCTGGAGGATTTTCCGACTGCCGATGCGGCCAGTCTCCGGAAAGACTGACACGTCCATTGAGAGCCCGGGCTCGCGGGCCAAGATCTATCGGTTGTGCATGCTCTGCGGCTCTGCGGGCGCGTCTTCGATAAAATCAGCGAGCCGGATTTTCGCCTTGGGCATTTCGTCCGGGTTCCTCAGGGACTGCATCGCTTCGATGAGAACCGATTCGAGCGTTTCGAGCGCATCCAGCGCCGCCTCCATCTCCCTGGCTCTGGCCGCGAGGACCTTTTCCCACAAGGCCTTCTTCTGTTCTTGTGGGATGCCGGTTGCATCGGGTTCTATGACCGGCAGGAGTCCGAAGATCTCATATTTCTCCGAATACTTCGTGATTTCCGCGAGAACGTCCGGGCGGAGCGATTGTTCTTCGTGCGTGTTGTGGAAGCGGCAAGCCGTCACCTCGCTGCGCAGATGCCGCAGAAAGTCGTGAATCATTTCCGGGTCGTATTTCTTGTGTCCCATAACGCATGCTCCTGCGTGACTTCGGAGTCAATATCGGCTGACGCTCAGCACCTTACCGCCGCGGGCGGCGCGACCATCCGCGCCCGTCACATGGATCTGCATCGTCAAAACAGGCCATCCACTTGACCGAAACCAGCACCATCCGAGGAACAGAGAGCCGGAGGACATGGCCAAGAACCGCCAGACGCGGTGAGCACCGGTTTATCCGACCGAGCGGGCGCCGATCCAAACGCCGGCGACATAGGTCCCGATAACACTGCCGACGTTGGCCAAGGCGACGACCAGAAGAATTCGCGTAACGGGATTGGACCAGAACCCCTTCATGGTGCCGATGGCGTCCGGGAGGTCTTCGAGATCGCTGACTGTCGGCCTCTTGATCAGCGCCTGGACGATGCCGGCCGCCCAACCAGCGGCGAAAAAGGGGTTTAAGCTGGTCAGGGGGGCCGCGAGGAACGCGGAAAGGATCGTGAGCGGATGAGCCAGAGCGAGCGCGGCGCCGGCAGCCGACAGGACACCGTTGACGAGAAACCAGATGGTGATATTCTCCCAGCCGTGCCGGGTGCCCTTAGTGAAGCCGTAGGCGATCAACGCCACGATCAGCAGTGGGATGCCCCATTTGAAGAACACCGGCCACAGAGCCTTCGGAGGAAGCTCCATCAGCTCGTCGAGGGACTGTTCCTGGTGAATCTGGCTCTTGATGCCGTCGACGTGGCCCGCGCCGACGACGGCGACGATCTTGCGGCCGGGGGCGGTCCGGATCTTCTCGGCCAGGAACGTATCCCGCTCGTCAATCAGGCGTGTCTTGATCTCGGGATACTGCCCGGCGAACTCAGCCATGACGGCTTCAAGCTGGTCCTGCTTCTTGAGCTGCTCGATCATGTCGGCGTCGATTTCCTCGCGGAAGAGAATGCCCATCATGAGTTGCATGGCCAGCTTGAGTTTTCTCCAGAAGCCAAAGTAACGCCAGACGCGCTTCAGCGTGATCTCAATATCGCGGTCGGCCAGGACGAGCTGCGCCCCAATTTCCTCGGCCATTTGGATACCTTCGAGCATCTCGGCCCCGGGCTGCACGCCGAGCTTCTCGCCCAGCCGGCGGTAGAAGGAGCTCATGACGAGCTGAGCGAGGAGGAAGGTGGCCTTCCTCTGCCGGACGATCCGGAAAATGTCCATTTTGCGCCAGTTGTCCAACTGGGTCATGGCCTGATGGCGGGCCTTGCACAACTCAACGCAGACGGTATCCGGCCGGACCTGCTCGATCGTCGTGTGCACGTCCTCGACGCTTTCCTTCGAAATATGGGCTGTGCCCACCAGGTAGATGTCTTTCTCGCCCACCCGTACGTGCGTGGTCCGCTCGGGCAGTGAGAGATTGGCGGTTGTTTCCATTTTGCTCCTGCAATGCAACACTACTCGTCTTAATCGGCCAGGGATTATACGTCAGTTAACCGGAATTCCGAAATGGATTCACCGGGCCCAATACCGCTGCGGAATGAAAAAGTTAGAAAATCGAAGGTATAGGCTTGGCCAAGAACGTCTTAGTGGCTAATATACATGCGGGTTGAGACGCCACAGGTGTCCAGGAAAATGGACGATTGCGACGGCTCATACGTCATGGTCGGATTCCGCGACGAATTTGTGATCTTTACCTGGTAGGGAGGCAAATTCGATGGGCACACCGGCAAAACTAAGTGAAATCCTCGACAGCATGGATTTCCAGACGGCCGAGAGCAGTTCGTACCTGGACAAGAGCACGGGCAAGGTAATCCTTCTCACGTCTGATGAGATGTATGCCGCCGAGGAGGACGAGGCGCTCGATGACTACGAGGAGTGGGAGCGGGAGAATATCGAGACGGCCCGTCGGATCGTCGAGGATGGGGATGAGAGCCTGGTCCCGCTGCCATCCCAGTGGGACATCAATGAATATGAAATCATGGAGCACTTCTGTCATTCGCTGCCGGAAGGGCAGATGCGGGACGCCCTGTACATCACCATCAAGGGCAGCGGAGCCTTTCGACGGTTCAAGGAGAGCCTCCACGTGTTCGGCCTGGTCCAGCAATGGTACAAGTACCGTGACGCCGAGATGAAGGCCATTGCCGTCGATTGGTGCGAGCAGTACGAGATTCCGTACGTCGATGACACGAAGAAATGAATCGCCCTGCGCAGCGGCTTCTACGCCGGTGTAGATACGTCGAGTCCTGCCCTCAGTTGTCCTGGAGCAGGTGGCAGTGTGTTTGCAGGAGGCCCCGGATATCGACCAGGCTGTCTTCCTCGGCGAGATACGCCCGCAGGTAGCCCAGCATCCTGTTCGTATCCTCGTGTCCGGCCGGATACGCGAACAGATACTTGATGCTGTAGTCCACGGCGTGAGTCGTATCGCCGACGGCCTCCGCCCGCCGCATCTCGGCCGCGAAACGCTCTCCATGTTTCAGGCACGCCGTGCCCAAGACCCGCTTCAGCTTCGAGACTGATGTGTTGGCCGCCGCTTCGAGTAGCGTTGCATCGGCGGGAAAGTCCAGCGGGTCGTCCGGCACGTTTCTCTGCGGGTCCCCGGAGATCACGCGGTCCGACTGGGCATGCTGCCCTTCAAGCCGCTCGGCCATCATGACCTCTCCGGTGGCGGCATCGAGCATTTTGAGCATGAGAGTGACTTTCGTTCTCCGCGTGAAAGTCTCAATGGGATACCGATACTGCACCATGTTGGGCATGAGCACCTCCGGCGGGATGGCAGCCACACGCAATCGAGCTGTACCTACGTCCATCGCCGCGTTCGCCAGCCGGTGCTTCGCCTCATCTACCGCCGCCTGGGCCTTACGTTTCCTCGCCATTTCTTCGGTGTCCCTCGGATCGACGCGTCTGTAGCGGGCGAGCCTCGCCTCCGCCTCGGCCAGTCGTCTGCGTGCCCGCTCGAGCTCGTGCAGGGCCGCGTCGAGCCTGGCAGTGGCGCGCACGTAGTCAGGATTCGGCTCCGGCCGATAGCCGTCCTGGTACGTCGATTCACCGTATCCTGTCTGCCGGCTCTCCGTCGCGATCTTCGCGTCGAGGATTTCTCCCACGACCATCGCATTGACCCCTTGCAGGCTGCCGGCCAGCGTGCGGAACCGCGGATCGAGGCCCTCGCTCGCGCTGGGCTCTTGCTCGTCGAGAGTCGCCTGCAGATCGGTCCGTTCCACCAGCATCACATTCGCGGGGCGCACGCGCATGAGGTGTTCGAGCGCCGTCGCGTTGAGCGTCGAGGCCAGCGACTCGTACGGCGGCCCCGCGCGAAAGCCGGCCAGGGCAATCGTGTAGCCGACCTCTTGACGCACCTGCTCGGCGCATTGTGCGAGTTGGCGTCGCGCTTCGGCGTTTTCGGGCTCATAGCCCATCGCGACCACGGCGTGAAGAACGGCGCCGCCGGCCGCGTCGCTCTGCTGGAATTGCCGCGAGGCGTCCAGGTGAATCTCAGCAAGTTGCGAGCGTGCCTCCGAAAGTAGGGCGTCCACGTTCCCGTATCCCCGGAGCAGATCATCGCTCTTGCGAAACAACCGCAGCGCGGCCACAACCTCACCCGCGGCCATCTCCCGGCGGCCCTGCTCCAGCCATCGGTCGCAGACCGCCCGGCGCGCGGCCCCCAGTAGTTCCGGCAATTCGGCGTGTCCGGGATGCAGCCGATGCGCTCGCTCCAGAGCACTCAACGCCTCATCCGCATTTCCCTGCTCCAGCAGCGTGCGTCCGCGTGCGATCAGTTGCGCTGCCTCGCGCCGATCCGCGACGGTCTGAATGACGGCCTTCGCTTCTTTGCCGGCGTCCCGGTAGACCAGCGCCGTCCTCGCCTCCGTCTCGGCCCCTTCCAGATCGTTCTCCGCGAGGCGTTCCTGTGCCCGGTCCAGGTAATGGCGGTACGCGCGGTCCCGGATCCGCTGGAGATCGCCGGCCCCGCCGGGCATGGTCCGGTACATCGCCAGTGCCTCATTCATACGCTGCACGGCGGCCTCCCACTGCCTCTGCTCCGCTAACAACAGCGCATCGGCGCGGACCTGCTCGGCTTCGGCAATGGCCTCCAGCACGCGCTGATGAAAGGATGCATACGTCTGCTCCTGCGGACAATACTTGACGCACCGTTCCATCAGACCCTGTGTCGCTCCGAGGTCGGCCCGCTTGAACCGGATCTCCGCCTCCCGATAATAGAATCGGCCCGCCTGCTCTTTGACCTCTTCGAGCTTCTCACGATACTTCCGGACGGCCTTGTGGTTGTCACCTTCCTCGGCCAGTCGAATCGCCGTCTCCAACTCCTCGACGGCCCGCTCGTACTGGGCCTGCTCCGACAGCCTGGTCCCTCGCTTGTACGCCTTCTCATGCGCACAGCCGGCCACCAGGAGGATGATCGCCAGCCCAACCGGCGTCCAGGGGCGTGCGCCCCGTCTGGACGACTCCCTCCTATTCATCTCCACCACACGTTTGATCCACATCTTTCCGACCCCACCTTTGTCCCTGCTCTTGTAGAGGCATCCGACTGCCGCAATTCTATCAGTTCCCTGGCGTACAGCAACAGCTTGGGGGGCACAAGCCTTGCCTGGCCCCCTATGCATAAGGCCGCCGCCAAGGCAAACGTCACGCAATTCCCGGGCAGATCCCGAAGACCGGGGCAGTGCCGGCGCCGTTTCATCAGGATTCATCACTCGGCCTGATCCCGTACAGGACTCATATCGAGGCATGAAGAGTAATCATCGGCCACTCGCACCTGCTTCTTTCTTGGGCCGTCACATCTCACCGCCTTCGACAGACAGGGCAGCATGGGCTGTCCAAGAGCAGAGCTTTAGCCGTCGAGCGCAGCAAGTCGTGCGAAATCCAGTTCTCTGAAGATGCTCCTCAGCACCTTGGACAGGTTGCCTCTGCCCCTATCCACACTCGAAGGAGTCATGTTCTTGAGATATCTGTCCCACCACAACTGTTCCCACAGATGCACACAGTATGACTGCAACAATTTCTTCCCATGCCACCTCCGGGATCTCAGTGTATGCGCGATAAACCGGCCGGGTATGCGAAAGTTTTCCGGCCTACGGAGATGATCGCGAGTTCTCCGGTACATCCAGCCAATCTTGCGCCCGAGACTCACATCCTCGGACCACAGATGTGCACTTGCCGGCTCGCGGAACACTGGGTAAAAGAATGAGTAGGGTCCTTCAACGTGTATCAAGTCGGGATGATTCCGTGACAACTGCCATGGCAGCACGACCGAATGGTGATTCCAGACGTCCTTGTCAAAGCCCTTATAGCCATCATACCAGATGTTCAGGAATTCCGAATTCGCGTTTGTCAGTATGACCGCATTGCACAACCCCGTCCCGGCCTCAGTCCCCAGCACCATATCATGTTTGAGAAGGGCCGTAAACGGTCTCAGGCAAATCACATCCAAGTCCAAGTACACGCCTCCGTGCTGCCGCAATTGCTGCAGCCTCACGACATCCGCCTTGTGAGCGAAGTGAGTGATTGGATTGCCAAAGATTTCATTGGGGATTTCGACCTTGTTGAGTTGAACGTACTTCCTGGCTTCCTTCCACCAAACGGTGCGAGGCTCATAATGGTAGTGCAGGAAGATCGTATCCGGTTGGTTGATCCTCCAGGCAGAGTAGACGGCCAGGAAATGCACGAACGAGAACGGTTTCCCTCCAAAGTTCTCATCCAATCCGAAGACAAAATGTGTGATATTCGGTATCATAGGCATACGGCTCTGGACACAGTCTATCGAGCGTCTCTCCTGTCGGCGAGCAGAACCTTAAGACTTCGAATGTCTGAAATCGTTGAAGCGGCAGACCGTGCGATCCTCACGGGCGATGCCATCCGATCCGAGTCGTCAAAGTCGGGACTGCATACGGTACGTCCGTTTTTCTCCTTTGGGGCCGATTTGCAGGGTGAAGGTGCCTTCTTCGGGATGGACGGAGGCCTTGATGAACTCGCCCTGGTTCGGATTATCCTTCGGGTTGGCGATGAAGTCGGGCTTGGTGTTGCCTTCGTCGCCGTATTGGGTGTTGTAGTGGATCTGGTAGAGTGCCTCGAGGTCCGGCAGGGCGGTCAGGTCCTTGAACGTTCGGGGTTGGATGCCCTTGCGGGGGCCGTTCATCGCCACGGCGACGGTGGGGCGAAGCGCCTGCAGCAAGAGCGTATTGTTGCTCAAGTCCAGTCCGTGATGGGTCACCTGGTACAGGTCCACCTTGCCGATGCGATCAACCGGCTGGGCGAGATGGTGCTCGACGTTCAAGGTAATGTCGCCGCCGGCGAAGAACTTGAACGGGCCATAGGTCAACAGCAGGGCGATGCTGCGCGCGTTGTCGGTATCGTCCGGCTTCTCCATCTGAAAGCTACCGACCGGGGCGTCCACGTTGCCATCAAAGCCTTCGACTTTCTTCTCCGCCGCGACGCAGTGCAGCCTGATCCTGGGCAGCTTACCGTCCGGATCGCTCTTGAGGCGGATATCGTCGCCCACCCGGACAGTCTTGACCTTTCCCTTCGTGGCCTGCTCGTACAGCTCGTAGAGTCCCTTGGTCCATCTGCTGTCCCCATCCCCGGCGGGAGCATACGTGCCTTTGTCCATGAAGCACTTGATGGAGATTCTCCGCGAGACTTCCCGGATCGCTCCGAAATGGTCCGAGTGGAAGTGCGTGGTGATGAGATAATCGATCTGCTTCAGGCCGGCGTCCTCGCACGCGGTGAGGATTCGGTCCGCGTCGCGGTGCTCGGGGCGCAGCGAGCCGGTGTCGACCAGGATCGATTCGCCCAGCGGTGTGACGATCAGCGTCGAGGCCCCGCCGACCATGTCGAGGAAGTAGATGTCGAGGCTTCTGGCGGCCTCGGCGCACCCGGACCGGCCTGGGAGAATTGAGGCCAGGATCAACGTGGCGAAAACGGCTGCTCTCTTCACGGCCTGTCCCTTTCCAGCAAGAGTGAGAGAAGTTGCATTCCGCGCGCGATTCTACCACGCGGAAGCAAGCCACTCAATGCTATTTGGGAGTGGCGCATTCGGGCGGTTATTGTGCGCCGAGTTCGCCCAGCGCCAGCGACACGAGCCACAGGATTCCGGGGGACTCCGTCATGCGGCGGGGAAGCTTAGCAGGCAGTTCGGGGGCCGCGAACTCACTGGACGCCGTGTCGTCGAGTTCCTGGATGTAGGAGAAGGTCAGCACGCCGACGGGCCTGTTGTCCACTCGTAAGCCGATCTGGTCGACCACGTCGGTATTCATGTCCACATCGTAGTCGAGTCGGACCGCCGTCTGATTCACCGGATGCGTCAGTGTGACCGTTGCGTGGCTCCTGTCCTTCGAGGTGCTGGTCACGAAGTGGATGCGCTGCTTCGCGGCATCTCTGCGAACGGTATCGATCGTGTGCAGGCCCATCCAGGGTCTTGGCAGGCCGGCAAAGAAGGAACCAGCGGGGCAGGTTCTGGTGATTCGACCGTTGTCATTCTCCACCCGCGCAACCTTGTCGCAGTCCACAATCCTGATGCCTTCGCCGACATGCAGGTCTAACCACGTCGGATTTTCCTTGGACGCGTTATAGAACAAGGGCAGGCATCCCCGGCCGGAGACCGGCTGATCGTGGACGTGACCTTCGATGCGAAAGAACGCCCAGCCGCGCCGGTGCATTGGGTCGCGTTCATCAACAATCGGTGTTTGGGCCGGCCAGTTCGGCTCGAACGC
>CBFDDG010000155.1:0-9798 GCA_965603505.1 uncultured Phycisphaerae bacterium
GGGCCGGGACCCGGAACGAACAGGATAGAGATTATGAGCTGGAGCGATCCAATAGCTGACATGCTGACGCGAATTCGCAACGCGGGCCGAGCCGCCAAGGCGCAGGTCAATGTGAAGGCGTCAAAGACATGTGAAGGCATTGCGGCTGTCCTCAAGAAGGAAGGGTTCATTAAGGATTATGACCGCATCGAAGATGGCAAGCAGGGCATTCTTCGGATCATGCTAAAGTACGATCAGGAGGGCCAGCCGGTCATCACCGAGATCAAGAGGGTGAGCAAGCCCGGGTGTCGGAAGTATGCCTCGGTGGACGACCTGCCCACGGTCCTGGGCGGACTGGGGACGGCCATCGTGTCCACGAGCAAAGGAATAATCACTGATCGGAATTGCCGCGAGAACAAAGTCGGCGGCGAGGTTCTTTGCACGGTAAGTTAAATGAGTCGAATCGGAAAGAAACCTGTTGCCATCCCGCAAGGGGTGAAGGTCGAGCAAACCGGGCGGACCGTTAAGATTTCGGGAAAGCTGGGCTCTCTGGCGATGGACTGCGATCCGTGTCTGACCGTCAAGGTCAACGAGGGCGCAAAGGCGGTCGAGATCATCAACCTGGAACCGGAGAATCGGCACGGCAAGGAACTCCACGGCACCACGCGAGCCCTGATCGCCAACATGGTATCCGGCGTCAGCAACGGGTTCGAGAAAAAGCTGGAGATCTATGGCACGGGTTACAGTGTCAAGGAACAGGGCAGCAAGCTGGTGATCTCCGTCGGCTTTGCCCGCGCCGTGGAGTTGCCGATCCCGCAGGGAACAAAAGTGGACATCGAGGTCGGGGCCACGAGAGGCAACGATATCCCGGCCAAGTTTACCGTGTCCGGCGTCGACAAGTGTGGCGTGGCGCAGTTTGCCGCGAACATTCGAAGGGTCAAGCCGCCCGAGCCGTACAAGGGCAAAGGCATCCGCTATGCGGATGAGCGGATCCGGCGGAAGGTCGGCAAGGCGTTCGCTTCAGGTGGAGCATAAGAGAACTCGATTTCTATGAAAACTGAACGATCCAAGAAGGCAGCGCTGCGGCGCAGACGTCACGTGCGGAAGACGGTTTTCGGAACGGCCGAAAGGCCGCGTCTGTCCGTGTTTCGTTCGAATAACCAAATCTACGCACAGCTGATTGACGACACGGCGGGCGTCACCCTGGTGGCGGCCAACACGAGAGTCAAGGGCCTGCGCGACCAGGTTGGCCGCGGAGGGAACAAGAAAGCGGCCGAAGCCGTGGGCGAAACGCTGGCCAAGGAGGCGCTGGATGTCGGCATTAAGTGTGTGTGTTTCGATCGGGGCCCGTATAAGTATCACGGGCGAGTGAAGTCTCTTGCCGATGCGGCAAGGAAGGCGGGACTGGCCTTCTGAGGAAGGCCGTTTGAAACTGGAGACCAAATTGTCAGCAGAACCGATTAGAGCAGCCGAGCACGAAGAGAAGCCGTTGGAAGATACGGTGGTCAAGATCTATCGGTGCGCGAAAGTCGTGAAGGGCGGCCGGCGATTCAGCTTTGCCGCTCTCGTCGTCGTGGGCGACCGGGCCGGGGCCGTAGGCATGGGCTACGGGAAGGCCAAGGAGGTGCCGATGGCGGTGGAGAAGGGAATCAAGGACGCCAAGAAGACGCTCTACAAGATCCCGATCGTGGGAAGCACGATTCCACACCAGGTGGTCGGCAAATACAGGGCCACGAGCGTCGTATTGGCACCGGCCAGCGCAGGGACCGGCGTTATTGCCGGCTCCAGTGCCCGAGCCGTCCTCGAATACGCGGGGATCCGTGACGCCTTGACGAAGGTCTACGGCAGCACCTCCGCCAAGAACGTCGTCAAGGCCACACTCAACGGTTTGCGGAAGCTGCGAAACAAAGAGATGGTCGAAGCTCTACGAGGCGTTGCACTTTCATAATGGCAACTATAGCCAAGTGGGTGATTTGAATGTTAAGTCATGAAATAACTTCTGTCGTAGGCAAACACAAAGCACGTAGACGCGTGGGACGAGGCCGGGGTACGGGTCTCGGCAAGACCGCCGGCCGTGGAAGCAAGGGCAGCCTCAGCAGGGCCGGGGCCATGCGGTTCTCCCTCTACGAGGGCGGCCAGATCCCTCTGTTCAGACATCTGCCGAAACGCGGGTTTAACAATAAGAAGTTCGCGACGCGCTTTGAGATTGTAAACGTATCCCAATTGGAGCGGTTCGAGGATGGAGCGCAGATCGGCATTGAGCAGCTTTTGCAGGCCGGCCTGATTCCGGGCGTCGCCAGCAAGGTGAAGATCCTCGGCGACGGCGAGCTGACGAAGAAGCTCCAGGTGGCCGCCCACAAGTTCAGTAAGACCGCCGAGCAGAAGATCGTCGACTGCGGCGGCACCGCAACCAAAATCGATTGTGAGGCAAAACCGATCAGACGCAAGCGTGCCTGAGAGTTTTATACTCCTATGGAATCCTGCAAGATCATACGATACGCGGAGAACGATCAGTGATTGGAACCGTTGCTAATATCTTCCGAATCCAGGACTTGCGTAACAAGATCCTGTTTACGGTAGCGCTGCTGGTGATCTATCGTGTGGGCTTCCATATTCCCAATCCCGGCTTCAACCAGGAGGCGATTGCGAATGCAGTGGCCACCCGGGATACGGACAGCCCGCTCGGCAGGGCGGCGGAATACCTTCAGATCTTCACCGGGGGGACACTGAGTCAGAGCAGCCTGTTCGGCCTCGGGATCATGCCCTACATCACGTCGTCGATTATTCTCATGCTCCTGGGAGAAGTCATCCCCTCGCTGAAGAAGCTTCGGCAGGAAGGGCAGACCGGACATAAGAAGATCCAGGAGTACACCCGCTATCTTACGGTTTTCATCTGTGTCATCCAGTCGATCATGTACATGCGCATGATCGGGGGCTCGGAGTTCATTTATGCGGGGATGCGCACGGAGGCGCTCATTTTTGGGGTCGTCGGCATGACGGCCGGAACCGTCTTCCTGATGTGGCTGGGTGAGCAGATCGATGAATACGGCATCGGCAACGGGATCAGCTTGATCATCATGGCCGGAATCATCGCCAGAATGCCCTGGGCTGTGACGAAGTTGGTGCAGCAAGTGGACTTCACGGTCGGCGCACCGCCCGGGAGCATCGGCCCGGCCAAAATCATCTTCCTGGTCGCCGCCTTCGTCTTTGTCGTGGCAGGAGCGATTCTGATTACGCAGGGCCAGAGACGGATCCCGATCCAGCAGGCCAAGCAGATGCGGGGCCGGCGGATGTACGGGGGGCAGCGCCATTATCTGCCCTTGCGGGTCAATCACGGGGGCGTGATGCCGATCATTTTTGCTTCGAGCTTCATGATGTTCCCGCCGATTATCATTGACCAGATTGTCAGGGTCTGGCCCCAGTCGGGCGTGCTACAGAGGATTCGGGCAGCCCTTCAGGGCGGTGCGTACACGTACAACGTCCTGTACATGCTGTTGATCGTCCTGTTTGCGTACTTCTGGGTCACGGTGCAGTTCCAGCCGCGGGAGATGGCGAAGAACCTTCGGGACTCGGGGAGTTTCATTCCCGGTCTGCGGCCCGGCCGCAGAACGGCGGATTATTTGGAAACCGTGATGACGCGGATTACGTATTTTGGTGCGGCGTTCCTCGCCGGCATTGCGATTATCCCCACGGTGCTTTCGTATGCCCTGGACCTCGACTGGCGCGTGACGACCTTCCTGGGTGGCACGGGATTGCTGATCGTCGTCAGCGTTTCGCTGGACCTCGTCCAGAAGATCGAAGCCAACCTCCTGATGCGCAGCTATGAAGGTTTCAGCACGTCCGGGAGAATCAAGGGAGCGTATTCATGAAAGTGGTCTTGTTGGGTGCGCCCGGTGCGGGCAAAGGAACGCATTGTAAGCGAGTCGCCGACCGATACGGCGTGGCTCATCTGTCCAGCGGGGATATCCTGCGGCGCGAGAGGGCCGAGGGCACCGAGTTGGGTAAGAAGGCGCAAAGCTACATGGATGCGGGTGCGTTGGTGCCGGACGATCTCATCGTGGAGATGATGACTCGGGCGATCCGGCAGGCGCCGGCGCCCGGATACGTCCTGGACGGGTTTCCGAGGACGGTGAAGCAGGCCGAGGTGCTGGATCAGTCTCTGGCCGCGTATGACGGCGGAATGGACATGGTGATCAACCTTCAGGTTGATGATGGTGTGGTGCTCGAACGGATTACGGGCCGCAGAAGCTGCCCCGCGTGTGGGGCCGTGTACCACGTCAAGAATATGCCCCCGAAAGTAGACGGGGTGTGTGACAACGACGGCACGCCGCTCGTGCAGCGGCCGGACGATACGGAAGAGGTGGTGCGAAACCGCATCGAAACGTACTACCGGCAGACAGAGCCGGTTGTGGGGTACTACAAGACCAGACGAACGGTTCATGATATCGACGCGAATCAGGACGCCGATTCGGCGGCCGCCGAGGTTTTCCAGAAACTGGATCCTCTCGTGAAGGAAAAGTAGGGCCGTTGGTGCGATGGCACGCGGTATCGTATATGAAGTCGTGTAAATGGCTATAACGCTTCGGAGCCGAAGAGAAGTTGAGTTGATGCGGCAGGCAGGAGCTGTTGTAGCCGATGCTCTCTCAAAATTGCAGAAGATCGCAACGCCGGGTGTGACGACGGCGTATCTCGATGAAGTCGCACTGCGGGTGACGGCGGAGGCCGGCGCCGAGGCGCTGTTTCAGGGCGTCCGCAGTCCGCAGGCGCGCGCGCCTTTTCCGGGCGCGATCTGTGCCTCGATCAATGAGCAGGTCGTCCATGGGATTCCCTCGGATCGTGCCGTGCTGCGGGAAGGCGATATCCTGAGCATCGATTTCGGCGTCAGATTGAATGGGTACTGCGGAGACGCCGCAGTGACCATTCCGATCGGCAGAATCTCTGAGGAGAATCGACGGCTCGTCGAGACCACCCGGGAAGTGCTGGATGTTGCGATCGCCGGGGCCAGACCGGGAGTTCGATGGAGTGGGATCGCCGGCAGGATGCAGCGGCACGCTGAGTCGGCCGGGTTCTCCGTCGTGCGCGATTTCGTCGGGCACGGCATCGGCATGAAGATGCATGAGGACCCGAAGGTCCCGAACTTCGTCAGCGACGAACTGCTGGCGGACGACATCCTGTTGGCCGAGGGGATGGTCCTGGCGGTCGAGCCGATGATTAATGCCGGCGGCTATGCGGTCCGCACGCTGAAGAACGGGTGGACCGTGGTCACGAAGGACGGCAGGGCTTCGGCCCATTTCGAGCATACGATCGTCGTCGTGAAGGGCGGCTGCGAGGTGCTGACGAGAATGGAAGAACAGTAACGGAATGAATTTGAAGAGGCGGAACGGGCCGCAACGAAACTCGGCCAGAGCGGCCGAGGACGGGGCTCGCCCATCTTCGCCTGTTTGTAGAAGTTCATGGTGAAAAAAGACTCGATAAGACTGCAAGCGAAAGTGATTGAAGCTCTGCCGAACGCCATGTTTCGGGTTGAGTTGGAGAACAGCCATAAGGTGCTGGCCCACGTCTCCGGGAAGATGCGGATGAATTTCATTCGCATTTTACCGGGGGATATGGTAACCGTGGAAATGTCGCCGTACGACCTGAACAGGGGACGCATCGTACTGCGCCATTGAGGTATGAGAGCGAGCAAAGCCCTGAGAACACGGAATCGAATATGAAGGTAAGAAGTTCAGTAAAACGTATCTGTGAGAATTGCAAGATCATTCGCCGTAAAGGCGTGGTGCGGATTATCTGCTCGAATCCGCGGCACAAACAGCGCCAGGGCTAACCGGCCATGCAGGAACGGCGAATGGATCCGATGGGAATAGAAGCAAAGAGGAAATCGAGATGCCGCGTATAGTTGGTATTGATATCCCAGATGGTAAGTCAATTTGGATCTCCCTGACGTACATACCGGGAATAGGCCGGCACACGTCGGGGCAGATCCTCAAGGAAGCCCAAATCGAGTTGATGACCAAGGCCAACAAGCTTACGGAAGATGAGTTGAGCCGAATCACGCAGATCATCGATCGGAATTACGTCGTGGGAGGTCAGCTCCGCCGGCAGGTGGCGCAGAACATCGCTCGCCTCCGCGACATCGCGTGCTATCGCGGGATTCGGCATCGCCGGGGTCTTCCGGTTCGCGGGCAGTGCACGCAAAGCAATGCGCGGACGCGGAAAGGGCCGCGAAAGACGGTGGCCGGCAAGAAGGGTGTGAAAGAGCAACGGTAGGCGTTGGATGATCAGGCCGGAGACCCGGATTGGGGACCGGCGCATGCTTGAGGATCGGAATACGAGCAAGAGACACAAATGGCAAAAAGCACAAAACGGAAAGTCAGAAAGAACGTTGTTCGGGCGATTGTGAACATCAAGGCGACGTTTAACAACACCTTGATCACGATCACGGATATGGACGGCGATACGATCTGTTCGAGCTCGGCAGGTTGTGTGGGTTTTAAGGGCTCGCGCAAGAGCACGCCTTTCGCCGCGCAACAGGCGGCGCAGAACTGTGCGAACGCGGCCATGCGAAATGGTGTGCGCGAGGTGGAGATCAAGGTCAAGGGCCCCGGTGCGGGCCGCGAGTCGGCGATTTCCGCCCTGCAGGGGGCGGGGCTGCGAATTGCATCGATCGAGGACGTGACGCCGCTTCCGCACAACGGGTGCCGGGCGCGGAAACGAAGAAGAGTATAGAACGAAAGCTCCGTGGCAATCTGAGGAGATCGATTGAATGGGACGTTACGTAGGTCCATCCTGCAGGGTGTGCCGCCGCGAGGGAATGAAACTATTCCTCAAAGGCATGAAATGTGAGACCGCCAAGTGCCAGATCGAGAGAAGGCAGCGGAATCTGACCCCCGGTATGCACGGTTGGCGGAGAGGGCGACTGAGCGAGTACGGTGTTCGGTTGCGCGAGAAGCAGAAGATCAAGCGGTATTACGGGGTTTACGAGCAGCAGTTCATGCGTTTCTTCCGAGAGGCCTCGCGTCTGAAGGGCAACACGGGAGAGAACCTGCTGCAACTGCTGGAGAGACGCTTGGATAATGTGGTCTACAAGCTGAATTTCGCCGCCTCGCGCAAGGCGGCTCGGCAGCTCGTGGCACACGGTCACATCCACGTCAACGGCCGGAAGGTCGATGTCAGCGATTACATGATAAACATTGGCGATAAGATTACCGTGAAGGACTCCGAGAAAAGCCAGAAACGGGTGAAGCAACAGCTTGAGAGCAACCCGAATTTCACCACACAGGGCTGGTTGCAGTTGGATCGTGAGAAGCCCGCTGCCACCGTCGTGGCACTGCCTGGGCGGACGGACGTGCAGATTCCCGTGGAAGAGCATCTCGTCGTGGAGTTCTGTTCGAGGTAGGCTCGGAGATCCGGAATGCAGAATCATAGGATACAAACGATGAGCGAGGAGAATTTCGCACCTGGCCATGTGCTCAGGGATGAACGTTCAGATCGGAGGCCTGTATGCGAGTGACGTGGCGTGGTTTGGAGTTGCCGACTCGTGTTGAAAAAGACGCGACTGTTTCGACGGACCGGTACTGCCGGTTCTTCATAGAGCCGTTTGAGCGCGGTTTCGGCACGACGGTCGGGAACAGTCTTCGGCGTGTGTTGCTCTCCTCGCTGGAAGGCAGTGCGGTGACGTCGATCCGGATCGCCGGCGTCGACCATGAGTTTACCTCCATTGCCGGCGTGATGGAGGATGCGACGGACATCGTCCTCAACGTCAAGAGCCTGGTGATTCAGCTTCAGGGAGACGGGCCGAAGACGATGAAGGTTTCCGCGAACAAGGCGGGGGCCGTTACGGCCGCCAAGATCGTCGCAGACCCCGCCATCGAGGTGGTCAGCAAGGATACCGTGCTGGCCACGTTGACGGAGAACGTCAAGTTTGAGATGGAAATGATCGTTGAGAACGGCCGGGGGTACGTCCCCGTAGCGGATCGGATTGCCGACACCGACCGGTTCGAGCAGGAGATCGGCCGGATTCACCTGGATGCGGTCTATTCGCCTGTGACACGCGTTCGCTACACCACGGAGAACACTCGCGTCGGGCAGCGCACGAACTACGATAAGCTGGTCCTCGAGATCTGGACCAATGGCACGATTACTCCGGAGATGGCCCTGGTCGAGGCGGGAAAGATCCTGCGAAAACACATCAATCCGTTCGTTCAATACTTCGAGTTGGGTGAGGAAACTGTCGTTGGCGACGTGCCGGAGGAAGAGTCGAAACCACCGGTCGATCAGGAACTCGAGGCGAAGCTCAACACACCCATTCAGGAACTGGAGTTGTCCGTCAGGGCCAGTAACTGCCTTGAGTCCGTGAAGGTGGAAACCGTTCGGCAACTCGTGCAGATGACCGAGGCGGACCTCCTGAAAATCCGCAGTTTCGGCAAGACGTCGCTGCGTGAGATCAAACGCAAACTCGCGGACATCGGTCTTTCGCTGGGCATGAAGAACGTCAGCAGCCCGCAGACATGACATCGGAACCGTTTGAGAATCTCGGATAGAAGAGGTAGTCTAGCATATGCGTCATAGAGTAGCAGGACGCCGGTTGAGCAGGACCAGTGCCCATCGCCGGGCGCTGCGTCGGAATTTGGCCCAGTCGCTCATCGAGCATGAGACGATTTCAACGACCATCGAGAAGGCGAAAGAGGTCAAGCCCTTCGTCGAGAAGCTGATTACACTGGCGAAGAAGGGAAAGCTCCAACACCGGCGGCACGTGATCGCACTGCTTGGCAACCGCAATATCGTGGGGTTCGAGGATGGCGAGCCGGTGAGGAAAGGAACGGTCGTTAGCAAGCTCTTCAGTGAGCTTGGCCCCCGATACCTCGACAGGCCCGGCGGATATACGCGGATCGTTCGTCTGTCCTTGCGACGACTCGGCGACAACGGGGAGCTCGTTTTGCTCCAATTGCTGGGTGCCGATGAGCCGCTGAAGAAGGAGCGCAGGACGCCCGGCAGGCGACGATCACGGAAGAAGGCCAAAGCCCAGGCCGACGTTGCGGCCTCCACGGAGACAACGGCCGCCGCAGAGGAGCAGGCGACGGACTCTGTTGCCCAGGCGGAGCAGGAGCCTCCGGAGAAGATCGCCGAAGAGGGTGAAACCACGGAGCAGCAGGAAGAGGAATCCAAGTAGGCGCCTCGGAGGCGAGGGACGAAGAGACCGCACGGCCCAAGCGAAGGGATAAGCATGGACGGCTGCGTGTTCTGCAAGATAGTCGCAGGGGAAATCCCGGTGACCAGGATCTACGAGGACGAGGTGGTCCTTGCATTCCTCGATATTGGCCCTCTCAGCGACGGCCATGCGCTGGTGATCCCGAAGCGGCACTATACGAGGATTCATACGTGTGAGCCGGATGTGCTGGCCGACGTGGGTGCCCGTCTGGGCAGGATTGCCCAAGCCATCGCGACGGCGATGGGGGCCGACGGCTACAATGTGTTGTCCAACAACGGTTCTGCCGCCGGACAGGTCGTCGATCATGTGCACTTTCATATCATCCCGAGAAGGACCGGCGACAAGGTCTTTACAGAGTGGCCGTCGCACAAGTATGAGCAAGGGCAGATCGAGGAGATCGCCGCCAGGATTCGCAGGAACTTGGAATAGTGGATTCTTTTGCATAACGGGACTTGAATTCCCGGAACGCGTCATGTATAAATATGTGCTGGAAGGTGATGCGAACTGCATGCTGGTTGAACTCACAGCCATTTGCAGCGTATAATGCGATCTAATGACCGCGGGGTAGAGCAGTCTGGTAGCTCGTCGGGCCCATAACCCGGAGGTCGGAG
>CBFDDG010000156.1:0-9764 GCA_965603505.1 uncultured Phycisphaerae bacterium
GTCGTCGAACAGCCGTCCCCCCAGCTCCATCTCGCCCCAGGAGTGGCTGACCTGGAGGCTTTGCAGGAAGGCGAAGTCGCAGGTCCCGCCGCCGAAATCGACGACGAGAATTCCTCGCTGGGCCTCATCAGGCGAGAAGTCCTTGTGCCAGAGGTGATGAAGCAGCGCGCCCTTGGGCTCGTCGACGAGCCGTACGTCGCCATAACCGGCCGTCTTCGCGATCTGGGCCACTTTCGTTCGGAATCCGGCCTGCGATTCGCTCGGGACGCCGAAGATGACGTTGTGTCCCGCCGGGTCCAGGACGATATGCTGCCGCTGCGCCTGGGCAACAACGACGCGCAGGAAATCCGCTGCGGCTTTGGCCGCCTCTTCGCTGGCCGTGACATCAGGCTTGAACTGGGTGCGAAGCTGGTAATCCTTGCGCTCCTCGCCGGAGGCCTCGCCGTACTCGTGCAGCGCGGGCTCCCCGACGAGCGGCTCTCGCTCGCCTCGATAGAGAATGGCGGTGGGCAGGCCGTCCCGGCCGGTGCCGAAATCGATCCCGACCGGTGAGATCTGGTCCGCCGGACACTTACTGAAGTAAGAGTTCGTCGTTCCGAAATCAATGGCCAGGATGCTCGAATGCTCCATGCTATGTCCTGCCGCGAACCTTTCTGACGAGGCCCCGCTGTACGATCTTTCCGCCGAAGACTACTGCAGGGCGCTCGATGGTCACCTCGTCGCCCTCGCTGACGTGTCCGAAGGTCTCATACCTCGTCTGGAGGTCCTGTTTCCAGAGTATGGTCTGCTTTTCCTCCCGGCCCTTATCGAGAAAGGCGGGCTGGCCCTCCAGACCCTCGAAGCCGCTGTTCTTGGCCTCCTGAACGAGTTCGTGGGCGATCACGGGCAACGACTGGGTGGGGGCCTGGTGAAGCGCGTAGATCAGTTTTCCGATCCTCCGCAGGGCCTTATCGCGATCGGTCTGTGTTTCCGGGGCCCTGGCCCTGTGGAGGCACAGGACGGCCAGCATCGGCACGGCCCAATCCACCCACTGTTCGACGGCCGACCGTACGGCCTTCTCATGCTCTCTGCGCAGGGTCCCTCGCAGGGTCTTTGGGCGGACAAACAGCCAGGGCAGGATTCTCGCGAGGAATCTCACGCGCGCGAGCCCATAGACCAGCAGCACGGCCAGAAGCGCCCCGAACGGTGCACCCAGGACCAGGCCCAGGTCGCGCATGTCGAATGCCAGCCGCATCAGCGCCGCCAGGAGCAACATGCCGCCGACGGCCCCGCCCGCGCCGGCCAGGGCGAGTGTGATGGATTTCGTCTCGGCCGTCGTGACTGGTCCCGGGACCCGCAGAGGCCGGGCGATGGCATCGAAACCGAGCGCCAGAAGGGCCACACTGTCCTCGTCGAGTTTGGCTCCCCCGTTGATCAGGGCTGCCGAGTCGGAGGAAAGCAATTGCTGTTTCAGGACCGCATAGGCCCGGGCCTCGGCCGCATCGAAATCACCGGCCGCAGGACTGCCGATCAGATCCAGGGTGCTGAAGTACTCTCGCGTCGCTTCATCGACCAGGTCGCGACGGAGGCCCTTCGTTGCCAATTGAACCTTTGCTATGTTCTCTTGCAGTTCCAGCATAATGAGGCACGCCATCGGGCAGGCGACCGATGCCGGCAGGGTGTGTTCGCCACACCGTTCCGCCTGTCGGCGCCATGCAAGTCTGCCATTGTATGACGCCACGGCGGAAACGCAACCGCCAAATAGGCCGATTCGGTTTGTGTGAATGGCCACAAACCATTCCGCGCGCGGATACAGGGCGGCGTTCTTGAAGGTGTGTCAGGCGGAGCGGTCGCCACGACCGCAGGCGGCCTCTACCCTCACCCGTACTTCGGAGAGCCGACAACATCGGCCACCAGCGGCTTGCTTCCCACTTCCGCCAGCAGAACGAGCCTGCGCGGCGTCGATTCGGCGCAAGTGCGACACCATGTCGGCGGGTCCTCCAAGTATGCCCGCGCCTCAACAAGATCGATGGTGCCTTGCTCCAGCCAGCGGAAGACCGCTGAGGTGGGGAAGCACACGCCGTATCTGACCATCACTTCGGCCAGGCTCTCGGAACCATAAGGCTCATCCCAGACCAGATGCCCGATACGGAGCGTATCCACGCTGCCGTCCGCCCGAGCAAAGTTGATTGCTTTCTTGTGCGCCAGAGCAGCTCCCTTGCCACTCTGCGGTTCGCCCACGAAGCCATCCAGGGTCTCATTGTACATGTAGGTAATGCACGCAGAGGATTGGATGCCCCACCGTTGCGAGAGAGCCTCGGGGGTCGCCGAAGGGTAAGCGGCGCGGGATGATGGGCAGAGCAAGACGGTATCATAGTCCGTGGGCATCGGCAGAATCCCGGCCTTCAGAACGTGTCCGAGATTGACTTCGCGGGAGGATGTGTCATCGCTGCGAAGCGATTCGTCCGGCCTCGACCACACCATCCAGGGCACCGCACAGTCACCCGGTGGAAGCCGGTTCTGATTATCATCGGCGTAGATGACGATGGCTTGCCCGATAGACCGAAGATTGGCCATGCACCGGGTCTGCCTGCCTCGTTCGCGCACCGCGCTGAGAGTGGGCACCAGGACGGCCATGAGTATGGAAATGATGGCGATCACCACCAGCAGTTCGATGAGCGTGAATGCCGAGGGCACGCCGTGGCCGGCCCGAGAGTTCCTTGGCAAAACCATATCCGCCGAGGTCACTCTGACAATTGCGGCATCCATCATCTTTATCCCGTGCGACTCAGTGTGGGGCTTGAACCTCGACAATCCTACATAACCCTGCCGAAAACCGCAAGAGAATTCATGGCCTCTTGCAGAAAGCATGTTACAATCAAACGCATCGAGAGCCCTCAGTCTGTGTGGCGGTTGCCGGATGGCTGCAAGAGCACCAGCAGCAGAAAGGATAGCTCGCGTGCAGTATCTCACACGTGTGATTTTGTCGAATCTGTTGCCCCGGTCCGCCATGGAATCGCCCAGGTTCAAAGTGGCTCTGGCATTACTCGTGGCGGCGGCGATTCTGCTGGGCGTGATCCTGTTACGCGTGAGTCGCCCGAGCTCTTCGGTCTATGATGAGCTGGGGCTCAGTCCCTTGTGTGCGACCGATGCACGCGGCGATCGGTGGACGCTTGAGCCGGCGGTGGGACAGCCGTTCGCGCGCCTTCGGGAAAGCCAGGCCGAGTTCGGGCCGCCTCTGGCTGTCCGACCCGATGTACGGCGACAGAGCGCGGACGAGGTATCCATCGGGCTGACCATCGAGGGTAGGGCGGGCGAAAGATACAACCCCGATATCCGCAGAAATGACACGCAGCTACCGGCGCCGGAGTTTACCATTGTCAACGAGGCGGGCAATACCCTTTTCAAGGGTAAATTCGAGTATGGCTGAGGCGGTGTATGCCGATACTCGTGGCGAGTACCTCCGGGATTCAAAGGCAGGTTCCAGATCCGCGTGAAGATCGACCTTGGACCGTTCGATGCGGAGCGCGACTGGTCCTGGCATTCCCTCTGATCGTTTGCGTATTTCTGGATACCGGGAATCCTCCACAGGGAGCGTCCGACGCCATTGCACGGGCCCCGGAAGAAAAAAGAGATCGAGAAAAATGTAACAAATTCGCCGCAGTTACGTCGGATTACAGGGTGTCCTCAATGCGCTGGACGTCCCAAACGGGCGCAAAGTGGGCCAACGCGGTCGTGAGGCAGGATGGGCCACTATCGTGAAATGTCTTGCTCTGGGCCGTCCGATGCCTGATAATGGGCCGACGTCGCAATAAGAATCGACTGCACGAGGAGTATGTCACATGCAGAATCGAAACACACTGGCCGCAGTGGGCATCATCGCATTGGGATTATTGGCCTTCGTTCTGGTGTATAAGATCGCCATCCGGACACCGATGGCTCCCGCCCCGGAAGGTATCCGGTCTGTGGCCCCGTCGCCGCAGACAGGCATGTTGCAGAAGACCGATGAAGGCGGAAACACCTGGGTTCTCACGTTAGCGAGCGGGCAGCCCTTCAACGGTGCGGCGGATGACGCGCAGGCGGGGCCGCTTGTCACCGTCAAGGCCGACGTGCAGCGACGAGGAGCCAATGAGGCGGGGATTGGACTGGTCCTGGAGGGCGTGGGCGGCGAGCGGTACAAGCCGGTCATCACCAAGAACGGAGTGAGGCTGCCGGCCCCGGGACTGCGAATCGTGGATGAACAGGGAGAAATGCTCGCTGAGGGCAAATTCCAATATGGCTGAGGCGGCGTATGCCGGTACTCGTGGCGAGTACCAAACGAATTCCCGAATAAGTTCCAGGTCCAGGTGGACATCGATCTCGGTCCGTTCGAGGTCCAGCACGACCAGACTTGGCATTCCCTCTAACGACAGTGCGGGCCGGCCGCTCCGGCCCGCATCCCCTTTCCGACTCATTGTGCCGTCCGTGCGCGCCCGCCGGGGCGCTCCCCCAGGCCGTGAGATTCTTCGGCAATCCCGAGCACTGTCCGGACGCCCATCGCGCCGGCGCCCGGTTCGAGTCCCTGTCCATGAGGAAGGAAACATGTCTGTGGCGGACAAATTCCAGTATGGCTGAGGCCCCCTCTGCCGGTACTCGTGGCGAGTGCCACCCGGCTTCAAAGGCAGACGCCAAGTGCGAATCGAGATCGACCTGGGGGCCTCTGAGGCCAAGCAGGAAGCCAGTGGGCACTTCGTAGAGTAGCAGCAACATTACGCAAGCGCGTACCGGCGGGTCCAGAGACAACTCTGCCCCGCCTTTCTTCTTGGCTGAGGAGAAGAATGGCTTGGAAAAGGGGAAGAAATGGGAAAAGTGAGCAAAGGGCTGGTTCTGGGCGTCGGTGTCATTCTTCTATGCGGAGGGGGGGCTATTATGGCGGCGGAGCTACAGGCGCCGGCTCCTGCCGAAGCGGACGAGCTGGATCCATGGGTTGGCAAGTATCCGATGAGCTTCTTCACCAAGACGCGCAGCGCCAACACGGTCGGCAAAGGCCACATCTCTTTCTCGCTCAAGCTCCAGCACTTTGACTGGGACCTGGTCAGGAAGGCGGATGGTGACTATCATGGCCGACCTTCGGGACAGGAGAAAGAGAGAGTCGCCACGACCCTGTGCACCAAGTATGGCTGGGCTGAGGACCATCACATTGCCATAGGTATTCCCTATTGGTTCAACGATTTTGACATCCCGGGCAAAGAGAACGACAGTGAAGGATTTGCCAATGTGTTCATATTCGAAAAATGGAAGATCATTAGAGAGACAAACATCATCCCGGCAGTAGCCTTTGATCTATGGTACTATTTCCCCACCGGAAACTGCGACAGGAAGCTCGGAACCGACGATGGAGCCATCAAGCTGACGACTCAGATATCAAAAGCCTGGAGGAATTTCTCCCTCCACATCAACCCCGGGTACACCTGGGGTCAGGACGAAGCTCCCGACATCGGGGAATTCAACGCCGCGGTCCTGATGAAACCCCACAAGACCTTCTGGCCCGCCGTGGAATACAACTATTTTGACAAGAAGCATGCAGGCCATTCCCACGACGTGGTGCCGGGTTTCATCTGGAAATTCGCGGAAGGTTGGTCCTTCAAACTCGGCATGCCGATTAACCTGGACTCGACGTTCACGGATCGGGATCGCCACAGCCTCGTCCTTAAACTGTTCAAGAGGTTCTGAGACCAGCGCGCGACCAAGGTCAGTTGTGAGAGGACTCTACCATGAAAAGGAGTGTATCGTTGTCGATCTTGTTGGTGCTCGTCGTCGCGGTATTGCCCGGATGTCGTCAACGAGACGAAGGGCGCGATGATTCTGACGAGTCGGTCACAATCAGGCTTGGCCATGTGGGGCACGACCACCACACGGCGCTCTACGTCGCGATGGATCAGGCCCATGAGTACGCCGCCGCAAGCGGCATCGGCGTAAAGGTGCTGGAGGATCAAAAGTTCTACGAACTCACGGAACAAGGAAGGAAAGTGGCGGAACTCCAGATCGTGATTGTCGGTGGCGGCTCCCAAATGCCCACGGCCCTGGCGCAGAATGTCATCGAGCTCGGCTTTGGAGGCGTCGCTCCCGTGCTTGCCGGCATCGATAGCGGCGCACCCATCAAACTCGTTGCCCCACTACACTACAAGGGAGATATGTTCGTCGTCAGGCCTGATTTCGCAGCCAGAACCTGGGCCGAGTTCGTTGCCCTCGCCAGAGAGACGCGGAGACCTCTGCGGATCGGCTACAAAAGCCCCGTCGCCTGTGCCAAGGTGATCTTCGAGGAGGCGCTGAGGCATGAGGGCATTTCCTTCGGCGGCGATCCGTCTCAGGAGAACCTCAAGGTCCACATGGTAAACGTCAAAGGGGGCGGCAAGCTGAACGTGGCGCTGTCGGCAGAGCTTGTCGATGGCTATGTGGGCAACAACCCATTTCCTTCCATCGCTATCGAGAAAAGGATCGGGCGTATCGTCTGCGATCTCGAGGATCTGCCGCCGGGCACTTTCCGTGACCATCCTTGCTGCTGTATCGCTGCCCGCACCGACGCCATGGCCGACAAGGAGCAAGCCATCGTGGACCTTCTCGTACTGCTCTTGCAGGCGAATGAAACGATTAACAGCGACACCGACAAGGCGGTGGCGGCGGCAGTGCGATGGATTGGCACGAGTGAAGCGGTCGAGCGGATGAGCATTCCCACGAGCGGTTATTCCATGGATGTTTCCGAGCGATGGTACGACACGATGGGCCAGTGGGTGGCGACGATGAACAGCCTGGAGATCTTCCGGGGCAAGCTCAAAGACAAGAGTCCCGAAGAGGTGGCACAGATTGCGTATGACTTCTCATTACTCAACAAAGCACAGCAAAAAGTCGCCCGACAATAAGCGTTCGGCGAGGCGGTTCATGGCGCCCCTTGGCGCCGTGGTTCCACTGCTGGCGCTGCTCGTCGTGTGGCAGATGGCCGCTGTGAGGCTCGACCGGCCCTGGATCTTCCCACCGGCCACGGCAGTGTTGGAGCAGCTCGCACACCCGCTGCGCGAGCACTATGCTTCCGGTTCGTTCTTCAGCAATACGGTGATCAGTCTCCTGCGCGTGCTGATCGGTTTTGCGCTCGCAGCCGTCGCAGGTATCACGATGGGCACACTTATGGGCTCGGTTCCATTCGTCCGGCGGGCCGTTGAGCCCATCACGGAAATCCTGCGTCCACTGTGCCCCATTGCCTGGCTGCCGTTTGCCATCGCGGTTTTCAAGCTCAGGACGCTGCCGCAGTTGTTCGGATTTACCTATACCCGTACCCTGTGGGACCAGATGCAGCTCGGCATGATCTTCGTCATCTTCGTAGGTGGATTCTTCCCGATCCTGACCAATACGCTCGACGGCGTCGCCAGCGTCCGGCGGAACTATCTGCTCCTGGCCCGGACGCTCGGTGCTTCGAAGCGACAGGTGTTCGTGCACATGTATCTGCCGGCCGCCATGCCCATGATCCTCACGGGGCTTCGGCAGGGGCTCGGCCTGTGCTGGTTTGTGATCATCGCCGCCGAGATGATGATCGGCAGCGACAGCGGCATCGGGTATCTGTTGATGTACGCCTCAGATAACTCGGCAATGGACCTCGTCATCGCCGCGATGTTCATCATCGGCGCGATCGGCGCCCTGCTCAATTTCCTGATGCGCGGGATCATGCAACGATCCGTGAGCTGGAAGGGAAAGGAAGTCTGAACCTATGCAAGCGGAGACTTTGATGCATAACGCAGGTGTGGCCTCGTACGTCCTGGAACTCCACAACGTCGGCAAGACGTTCCGTTCGGATTCCGGCGTCACGGTCGCTGCGCTCCGGAATGTCGACCTGACCGTCCATGGAGGGGAATTCGTGACCCTTCTCGGCGCAACCGGCTGCGGCAAGACGACGCTGCTGAATATTGCAGCGGGAATCACCGAACCTGACGAAGGATATCTGTGTCGAGGCGAGAACGTCAAGCTCGGCGAGAGCATCGCGTACGTCTTCCAGCACTACACCCTCTTTCCCTGGCGAACCACGCTGTCAAACGTGACGTTCGGACTCCAAATGCGCGGCGTCTCCCGGCGAACCAGAAAATCCAAGGCAAGGGAGCTGCTGGCGAAAGTGGGCCTGGCGGGTTTCGAGAAGGCCCGGCCCTACGAACTCTCTGGCGGCATGCGGCAGCGGGCCGCGATCGCCCAGGCCCTCGCCATCGAGCCGAGCCTCTTGTTGATGGACGAGCCCTTTGGGGCCGTGGACGATTCGACCCGCGCCGAGCTGCAGCAGATGCTGGTCGAGCTATGGGAGGGCCGTGACATGACGATCCTCTTCGTCACGCACAATATCGACGAGGCGATCCTGCTGGGCAGCCGGGTAGTGGTCCTTGCCGAGCGACCGGGCCGGATCGTACGCCAGTTCGACGTCGATCTGCCTCGCCCCAGAGACAGAAACCGGACTCGCTTCACCGAGTTGTTTCTTGATATCCGACACTCTCTTTCCGGAGGGCTGGACTGAGAGGAACGAAGAGTCAATGCATACGGACAGTGTTCACCAACCGAGTACCACTTCAAGTGCCCGGGCAAGAGGTGGACGGGCAAGAAAGGAGCCACGGTCAATGGTTATCCCAGAAGAAGCCAAGGCAATCCTGGATCGACGAACGCTGATGGCGTTTGCAACGTGTTCGAAGCAGCGCGTTCCGAATGTGGTGTATATGTTGCAGTACTGGTGGCTTGGTGAAGATGAACTCGTTGTCGGCGATCTCTTCATGAATGCCACGCGGGGGAACGTCGAAGAGAACAGCCAGGTGTCGTTTTGCGTATGGGACGAGCAAGCGGATCGTTCGTACAAGTTCAAAGGCACTGCGCGTTATGAGAACCGCGGTCCGGCCTATGAATTGGCTAACACGAAGCTACACGAGAAGAAGCCCGACAAGAACTTCAAAGGGGCGGTCGCCATCAAGATCACCGAGGTCTACGACGCATCGCGCGGGCCGAATGCGGGGAAGCTCATTGCAGACTTGCGAAACTGATCTAAGCCAGCGCCGCGAGGTGCACCGGTGTCGGGCAGAACCAGGATTCAAAGGGAGAATCAGCATGAAGAGTACCGACAGTGTCAGTTTGAAAGACGTGCAGGGGGTGTACAGCGGGCCGGAAGGGGATCTGTGGGAATTGATCATGGGCGAGCAGATCCATATCGGCGGTTTCACGTCGTCGATGGACCTTGCGGAGAAGGCAAGCATTGAAGCTGGGACGAGCGGCGTGGACTTGTGCTGCTGCAATGGGGCGGGTATGCGGTTCCTCGTGCGATTCTGCGACGTGGCGCGGATGCACGGCGTCGATGCCACGGAAACCGTCGTCGAGCGGGGGCGACAGAGATGCCAGAGAGAAGGCTTATCCGAGAGGATTGAATTCACCCTGGCCGACGTATGTGACAACGGGCTTGAGGGCGACAGCGCTGATTTCGTCTGGGGCGAAGACGCCTGGTGCTACGTCGTGGATAAGGAAAAGCTGATCGCCGAGGCCACACGGATCGTTATGCCGGGCGGGACCATCGCCTTCACTGACTGGGTCGAGGGCGATGCGACGCTTTCGGATGCCGAAGCGGAGCGGTTCCTGCGTTTCATGAAGTTCCCGAACGTCCAGAGCCTCGGCGGCTACCGCGACCTGTTGAAGGCGCAGGGCTGCGACGTCATCGCAGCGAAGGACACCGGCCGATTCCCGCCGTACGTGGACCTCTATCTGAATATGTTGGGCATGCAGTTGACTTATGACGC
>CBFDDG010000157.1:0-9729 GCA_965603505.1 uncultured Phycisphaerae bacterium
CTCGTCCGGACCCGGATCCCGTGCACCGACGGCATAGTAGTAGCCGGCGGTCGCCACTTGTCCGGTCGGTGGGGTCCTGGAGCGATCCTCCTGCGGAGGCGGAGAGCCGGCCATGGCGCCGCCGAAACCGCCCATCATCTGTCCGGCCGGCGCCTGAGCGCCGGCGGAGGCCGTCTGCTCCTGGAACGCCGGGGGCGGCAGCGTCTCGCCGCCCGGAGCGTCAGCCCGGCTTGCGGCACTTGCCATCAACGCATCCCATTCCTCCGCCGCCTGCGAGCGTCCGGAGGATGGGGCAGGTTTTTTCTGAGCGACCACAGGTGGGCTCACGGAACGTGCAGGCCGGTCCAGCGTTGTTGTGGACTTTGCGGCCGGGGTGGGCATCTGTCTGGAGGGGGCTTTTGTCGCCTGCTGATAGGTCACCACGGCACCCGCGCCGATCACCGTCACGGCGGCGACGGCAACGGCATGGGTCTTGACGGTGGCCAGGATGCTGGTCGCGGCGGCGCCCATACCCGTCGAAGTTCCCGTCACGACCGTCGTAGACACCGCCGCCGAGCCGCCCACGAGGGCGATCTTGCCCAGTTCGGTCAGCAGCAGATGCGGCGCCGCCTCCACGGCGTTCTCGCCCAACAGTGCGCTCAGGACGCCCACGGCAACGATGATACCCCGCCGGCGGAGCCTGGCGCGAAGCTGTTCGACCCCCGACTCGATTCTCCGGGAGACGGTCGCCTGGGAGACGCCCCGCATCGCGGCGATGGCCCTCGTGGTGCGGCCCTCCAGGAAGTGCGAGATCAGGATATCCCGCAGCTCGGGATCGAGGTTGTTGAGACTCTCATCCACGCAGGGTGAGATATCCTTCCACTGGGCCGTCTCGCGAGGCTGCTTTGCCACGTATTGCATCTCCCGGCGCCTTCGCGAGGCATCCCGGCGCATGTGATCGATGGCCTTGTGGGTCGCCACGCGATGGAGCCAGCCGGGCAGCGAGCCGGTAACGGTCCCCGCATCTCTCGTCAACTGGAGGAAGGTCTCCTGGGAGACATCCGAGGCCCGATCGACGTCGGCGAGTATCCGCAAGGCCGCCCCGTAGACGAGCCCGGCGTGGCGTCGGATGATCTCCGCGAACGCCGCCGCATCGCCGCCCCTTGCGAAACGTCTCAGCAGGACCGCTTCGGTTTCCGCCATGGCTGTTTCTCCTGGCCGTCGAGTGCTTTTCCGATCTCTATAGTATGGCGTCCGCAGGGCCGAAATGATTCAAGAAAATCCGCCGCCGAAGGAAAATCCCGCCGGACGGCTCTGAAACGCCGGAACTCCACGAATGGCCCGCCGCTCCGGATAGGATATCAACGCTTGCCCTGCTCCTGGATCTCCGCATAGGTCTTCAATGTGGCGGAAATCATCGCGCTGACCGAATAGCCGGCACGGACCTGCTCCTGGGCGGTCGCGGCCAGCCGACGCGCGAGATCGTGGCTGTCGAGCAACTGTTTCAGGGCCTGCCGAATGCTCGGTTCGTTATTCGCCTCAAAAGCGACGGCCGTCTGATTCGGAACGATCAGGTCGTCCACCCCGCCCCAGCAGGTGGCCACCGCCGCGCCCGCAGCCATCGCCTCCAGCAGGAATACGCTGAACGTCCGGACAGGCTGCGGCTGAACGAAGATATCCCCTGCCGCCAGGACCGACTGCCAGGGGTTCAGAATCGGCACGACGGTAACCGTCTCGGACAGCCCCAGGCCGGCAACGTACTTTCGGACCCGATGCTCGGCCGGCCCCGTCCCCATGACCACCACCATGAATTCATAGCTCTCCGTGAGAAGCGCCTTGACCGCCCTGAAAAAGCTCTCGAAGTCCGCCACGCGACGAAGTGGATGAGCCACGACGATGCTCGGCAACCGCGATGGCTCAGAAAAACAGTTCGTGTCCGTCTGCACGAATGTGCCGATGTTGATCTGTTGGATTCGGTCGGCAAACCGCAGCAGCGACTTCGTCACGCTGGCGCGAATCGTCTCGGCGGGCACGACGATCCTTGCGCAAAGCCGGTGGGAGACAGGCAACTTGTGCAGTTTCCGCGTGAGGGAATTGACCATGAGCATGTAGGGCACGTTCAGTCGCCGCGCAAGCCGACGCGTGAGCCCCGCCCGGCTCTCACACAGGCCGTGCAGAAGCGTCGGCTTGAACTTCTCCAATTGGGCCGCCAGTCGCTCGATCCCCACATGCTCCATCAGAGGAAGACCGATGACCGGATGCGTGAACAGCGCCGCGGGCCTCGGAGCCATGGCGTCTGCATCAAAGCCGGGAGGGCCGATCAGGGCCACCGGGATCGATTCGTCCGCTAAGCCGACAAGAAGGTGTCGGACGAACGTGGTCTGTTCGATGATGTTGCGCGCCGATACGATCAGGGCCGGACGCAAGGATTTTCGCACGCTCCCCGCATCGGAACATCCCTCTTCATTCAGAAGATTCTGCTGTATTCGGCTTTCCATAGTGTCCAACAACGACCGGCGGATACACGGTATCAAAAGAGCCGAAGGCCATTTTATCGGAAACCCTGGGAGCGAGTCATCAAAAAAGGTCGGTCGTTCTCTTGTCAGCTCGAGTTTCAGCGAAGAATCCTCGCACTGGGCGGGGCATAATCGCCACATGCAAGGCGGACTTCCCGTTTGCAGGCCGGGAGCTTTGCTTCGCTCAAATGTGACCGGGCAGACGGCGAGCCGCCGGTTTAACCTTGCACTCCCTTGCCTATCGGATATATTGGACGGGCGCCGATGTTTACGATCACGAGAACAGCAGACTCTGGGGCGTATCAACTGCTGCATTCTGTCGCTGCTATTGCCCTTTGCCGACGGAACCTGGATGCGAGAGTATACTTATGGGAAGACTCATCATTGCGGCCAACCGCCTGCCGACCGTTGTGTCGAAACGCGAAGGGGAGTTTCACATCCGCCGGAGCCCCGGCGGTCTGGCGGCTGCATTAGCCTCCCTGCCGGACTCGCTGGAACGGCTGTGGATGGGCTGGCCCGGCATATCGGGCGAACACCTCAAGCCTGAGGACAGGGAACACGTCCGACAAGAACTGGCCGCCGACGGCTGCGTTCCGGTTTTTCTGTCGCAGCGGCAAATCGATCAGTATTACCTCGGATTCTGCAACAAGACGATCTGGCCTCTGTTCCACTATTTTCCCGCCCGGACGCTCTTCGAGAGGAGTTACTGGAAATCCTATAAGCAGGTGAACCATCTCTTCTGCGAGGAGATCGTGAAGATCGCCAAGCCCGGCGATGCGGTGTGGGTCCATGATTTCCAGTTGATGCTTTTGCCCCAGTTGTTGCGCGAGAAGATCCCGGAACTGAACATCGGCTATTTCCTTCACATCCCCTGGCCTTCGTTCGAGTTGTTCCGGCTCCTTCCGTGGCGGGCGCAGATCCTTCAGGGCATTCTCGGCGCGGACCTGATTGGCTTCCACACGTATGATTATGTGCGGCATTTCCTCAGCAGTGTCTCGCGCATCGCCGGCCTGGAACACACGCTGGGCGAAGTCAACGTGGACAACCGCCTTGTGCGAGTCGATGCCTTTCCTCTCGGGATCAACTACGAAAGATACGCCGGCGCGATCTGCGATGAGGACGTGAAGGCGGAGGTTCAGAGGATTCGAAGGACGGTCGGGGACCGGAAGATCATCCTGTCCGTCGACCGGCTCGATTACACCAAGGGCATTGTGGAGCGATTGGAGGCCTTTGACTGGTTCCTGTCGACACATCCTCAGTATCGAGGGAAGGTGACCCTCATCATCGTGGCGGTCCCGTCGCGAACGGGGATCAAGGACTACCGGCAGCTGCGCGAGCGGCTGGAGCAGCTTGTCAGCCGGGTGAACGGCGAACACGGCGCGCTTGGCTACATGCCCGTCTGGTATCTCTACCGCTCCATGCCGTTCAAGAGGCTGACGGCCCTCTACAGCGTCGCCGATGTGGGCCTGGTCACACCGCTGCGGGATGGCATGAACCTGATTGCCAAGGAGTTCGTAGCCGCGAAGGCCGACGGCCGGGGCGTGCTCGTTCTCAGCGAGATGACCGGCGCGGCCAGCGAGTTGGGGGAGGCTTTGGTTGTGAACGCTCACGACAAGACCGCCGTTGTCAGAGCCATCGAAGAGGCCTTGGAGATGCCGATGGAAGAACAGTGCGAGCGGAACTGCCTCATGCAGGAGAGGTTGCGGCGGTATGACGTGGACCGGTGGTGCATGGATTTCCTGCACGCGCTGGCCGATGTGGGGGGCAAACAGCAGGGGATGGCCGTACGGAAGCTCTCGGGAAAGGCACGCGAGGCCCTGTGTGCGGCTTATGCGGACAGTCACCGGAGACTGCTGTTGCTGGACTACGATGGGACGCTCGTGGGTTTCAAGGGCCGGCCGGGCAAGGCGGGGCCCGATGCCGAGATCACGGAGATCCTGCAGCACCTGGCCGGAGACAACAGAAACACGGTCGTGATCATCAGTGGCCGCGACAGGAACACGCTCGAAGCGTGGCTGGGCAAGATCGGCGTGTCCATTGTGGCCGAGCACGGGGGCTGGATTCACGAGAACGGGCAGGACTGGCGGAGCTTCCAGCCGGTGAACGAGGAGTGGAAGCAGACGATCCGGCCGATTCTGGAGCTGTATTCGGATCGAACGCCGGGGTCCCTGGTGGAGGAAAAGGATTTCTCGCTCGTCTGGCACTACCGGCGGGCCGAGCCGACGATGGCGGCCGTACGAACCCACGAACTGCGATCCGCCCTGGTGAACCTGACGGAAAACATGGACGTAGGAGTCTTTGAAGGGAGTAAGATCCTGGAAATTCGCAAGCACGGTGTCAACAAGGGCCGCGCCGCCGAGTACCTGATGGAGGGAGAAAAATGGGATTTTCTGCTGGCGGCGGGAGACGATTATACCGATGAAGAAATGTTCGCCGTGATGCCGGAGAACGCGTACAGCATCAAGGTGGGATCGAGTCTCTCGAAGGCTCGCTTCAACGTGGATACAGTGCAGGATATTCGCTCTTTGCTGAAGACACTCGCAGGATGTTTAGATGTTACGACTTGAGAGTTTTCGCCACATCGTTCCCGATGGAACCCTCGCAGAAATCTATAACAGGGCCAGGAGCCTTTACGGCAAACACATCCTTCATCTGAACGCCACCTATCAGGGCGGCGGCGTCGCCGAAATCCTGTATTCGCTCGTGATGCTGATGAACGACGTCGGCATTGACGCCGGCTGGCGGATTCTGCACGGCAGCCAGGAATTCTTCGAGATCACCAAGAGTTTCCACAACGCCCTGCAAGGGGCGAAGCTGAACCTGTCCGAGCGCAAGAGACGCGTCTACCTGCAGGTGAACGACAGCTTCGCGAAGTTCACGCACCTGAATCACGACTGCGTGCTCGTTCACGACCCGCAGCCGCTGGCCCTGATTCACTCGTACCGAAAGCGACAGCCCTGGATCTGGCGATGCCATATCGACCTCACGGACCCCCATAAGGGCCTCTGGGACTTTCTCAAGGGCTTCGTGCTCAAGTATGACCAGGTGATCATGTCGAGCGAGAAGTACTTCAAGAGCGATCTACCCGTCGACCAGCGGCTGATCTACCCGGCCATCAATCCGTTGAGCCCGAAGAACGCAGCGTTGCCGGAGAAGGCGATCAAGGAGCATTTGGACAAGGCCGGCGTTCCGACCGATAAACCCGTCATTACCCAGGTTTCCAGGCTCGATCCGTGGAAGGACCCCGAGGGCGTCATCGACGTATACAAGATCGTCAAGGAGAAAGTCGATTGCCGGCTGATGCTCTGCTACAACGTCGCCAGCGACGATCCCGAAGGGCTGCAGATGTACAAGAAGGTGCAGCGCAAGGCGAACCGCATGCTGGAACGCGGGGATATCCTGCTCGTGGTGGGCAACAAGGAGAAGCTCGTCAACGCCGTCCAGCGGTTCTCGAGCGTCATCATACAGAAGTCCACCAAGGAAGGGTTCTGCCTGGCCGTGACGGAAGCCCTGTGGAAAGGCACGCCGGTCGTGGCTTCGAACGTCGGCGGCATTCCCAGCCAGATCGAGGACGGTAAGAACGGATTTCTCCTGGAGCCCACGGACGAAGACGGGTTTGCGGACCGCATCATCCATCTGCTCAAGAACCCCGAGGAGGGCAAGGAATTGGGCCGGCTGGCAAGAGAGACCGTACGCGAGAAGTTCCTCATTACCCGCCTGCTCGCCGATTACCTCGACATGCTCAACGCCATCATGACGTAACACTACACAGGTTGCCCCTGCGTGATCTGCTTCGTCAATTCGGCAAGCAGCGACTGCATCTTGGGATCGGACTGCTTGGCGTCGGCAATCTTGTTGCAGGCGTGCATGACGGTCGTGTGGTCGCGTCCGCCGAGATGGCCGCCGACCTCCTCGAGACTGTGCCGCGTCAGACTGCGCGCCAGGTACATGCAGATCTGCCGGGGGACCGTGATGCTCTGGCTGCGCCGCTTGCTCTGCAGATCGGCGAGACGCACATCGAAGTGCCGTGTGACGACCTCGATGATATCGGTGATGCTGACGTTTCGGATCGCCAGTTTGATCTGCCCTTCCAGGGCACGCTGGGCCAGATCGAGCGTGACGGGCTCATGCGTGGTCATGGCTAATGCGTAGGTTGTCGTCAGGGCGCCTTCGAGCTCCCGGATGTTGGCCTGAACCTGCCGGGCGATGTACTCGGCGACGCCGTCGTCAATCGGCCAGCCCCGCAGATTCGCCTTCTTCTTGACAATGGCCACTCGCGTCTCATAACTCGGCGGATCGATGCTCGCCACCAGGCCCCAGTTGAACCGGCTGATGAGCCGGTCCTCGAGCGACGGGATCTCGCTCGGCGGACTGTCGGCGCTGAGGATGATCTGCCGGCCGTTGTTGTAGATCGCGTTGAACGTGTGAAAGAACTCCTCCTGGCTCTGCTCGCGCTCCCGCAGGAATTGCACGTCGTCGATGACAAGGGCGTCGACCGTGCGGAACTGACTGTGAAAGCCAACGATGTTGCCCTGCTCGATGGCCCGGATAAAGCGGTTTACGAAATCCTCGCAACTGAGCAACTGGATGACGGCCCCGTCCAACCGGCGGCGGGCCTCGTGACAGACAGCGTGCAGAAGATGTGTCTTGCCCAGGCCGGCGTTGCCGTACAGGAACAGCGGATTATAGGTCGTCCCCAAAGCTTGGCTGACGGCGAAACAACTGGCGTGAGCCAGCCGGTTGCTCGGCCCGACCACAAAATTCTCGAACGTGTAGTCGGGATGCAGGGCGGGCCCCGCCGGCACGCTCAGAACGGACGCCTGCAAATCGTCGACGCCGTTGACGAGGAAATCCACGGTCACCAGATGGCCCGTAATCTGCTGAGCCGCACGCGTGAAGCTCGCTCTGCAATTCTGATCCAGAAAGCCCACGCTCGCGTCATTCGGACATCCAATGCCAATCGAGCCCCCGTCGAACCGGAGGACCTGGAGCTCATCGAACCACTTGCGCGCATTCGCCGGGTCCAGCGCCCTGGCCCGTTCCACGATGTCAACGAAAATGCTCTGCACTTCACGAGCAGACAAAACGATCTTCCTTCACAACTCCAGCCCCCGCATGCGGGGCACAATCGAATGTCGCTATTAAACTGCAAATCCGGGAATTGTCAAACGAATCCGCCCGGCCGTCCCACAAGTCGGGCCAGCCAACGAGGCTCAATGCGAGCGATCCCCACGGCACGGACGGGATTTCGTCGGGCCGGCCTTGCTTTTTCTTCAAATGTCGGTACCATCGGCGGCGAATCGAACGTGGAGCCCACCGCAGACCGTTACTGCGACGGGGTGATACGGAATTCCAGGTACGGGTGCCCAACATGGGGATATTCTCCAAGACGGCGGAATATTTCAAGGACCGGCTCGGCAAAACGCGCAGCAAAATCAACAGTTCGCTCTCGGCCGTGCTGAGTTTCGGTCGCAAAATCGACGACGAGCTGCTCGATGAGCTCGAAGAGACGCTGATCAGCGACGACATCGGCGTCGAGACCACGGACAAGCTCATTTCCGAGCTGCGCGACGCCTACCACGATCGCAAGATCGCCCGGTCCGAGGAAGTGATCCCGTTCCTGAAGGAGCACATGAAAGGCTACTGGCCGCAGCGCGACCGGCAACTGCACACCGCCGAGACGGGCCCGACCGTAGTCCTCGTCGCCGGCGTCAACGGGACCGGCAAGACCACCAGCATCGCCAAGCTGGCTCACATCTTCCATCGCAACGGCAAGAACGTCATCGTGGCGGCGTGCGATACGTTCCGGGCCGCCGCCGTCGAGCAGTTGAGCATCTGGGCCGAGCGGATCGGCGTCCAGATCGTCAAGCACAAGACGGGCAGCGACCCTGCCGCCGTCGCCTTCGATGCCTGCGAAGCGGCCGTCGCGCGCGACGCGGATATCCTCATCCTCGACACGGCCGGACGACTGCACACCAAAAAAGACCTCATGCTGCAGCTCACGAAGATCCGCGACGTCGTCGCCCGCAAGATTCCGGGAGCGCCGCACGAAGTGCTCCTCGTCCTCGATGCGACGACCGGGCAGAACGCCATCTCGCAGGCGCAGTTGTTCACCGAAGCGATCAACGTCACGGGCATCTTCCTGGCCAAGCTCGACGGCACGGCCCGCGGCGGAATCGTCATCGCCATCAAGGACCGCCTGGACATCCCCGTCAAGTTCATCGGCCTGGGCGAGAAGCCGGAAGACATCGCCGAGTTCGATCCCGGCATATTCGTCGAGGCCCTCTTCGCCCCGGCACAGTGAGCCGACCGGCGACACAGAAGGAGGCAAGGTCATGAGATCTCTCACCAGCGAGGTCGTTGTGCGACACGCGGTCTTACTGTCGATCGCGCTCTCGGGCGTTCAGGCCGAAGCCGCAGTCGAACACAAGGAGGGTCAGCACTTCAAGCCGTTCATCTGGCTGTCGCAGCCGCCCGCCGATTGCCCCTTCGAGAAGTCCGAGGACATCGTCGACCTCGCCTTCACCGGCGTGCACAGTGACTACTACGTCGCCGACACGTGGTACCCAAGCTGGGCCTCCGACGGGAACCTGTACTCGCCCTGGACGGACGGTTCCACGCCCCGTGCCGACGGGTCCCGCGAGAACTCCAACAGCGGCAGCGGCCCGGACGCGACGACGGGACAGGCCGTGATGATCGGCGACGACCCGCTCAACCTCAAGATCGTCAGCCTCGGCCTGACCAAAGGCGACGCCTCCCCCTATCGCGGCCGCTACCCCTGCGGCAGCCTCGTCCACAACGGCATCTGGTATTACGGCACCTACTGCCTCGCGCCCGACGGCCTGACGCACTACGGCGACCAAGCCTTCAACTGGCCGTGGCTGGGCCCGCTCGTGGGCTTCCGCATCTCGACCGACTTCGGCAAGACCTGGACCGACACGCCGCACACCCCGGCCAAGCCCCTCTTCGGCGAGACCGGCATGTGGGGATACCCCGTCAAGATCGGCTCGCCCCACTTCGTCGACTTCGGCAAGAACATGGAGCACTCGCCGGACGGCAAGGCCTACCTCGTCGCCCACGGCGCCCCCGAGCCCGACCCCAAGCCCCGCTTCGGCAACCTGAGCTGGATCAGCGGCGACCAGATCTACCTGCTCCGCGTCACGCCGAGCATCGCCAACATGAACGACGCCTCGAAGTACGAATTCTTCGCCGGCCACGACGCCGCCGGCAAGCC
>CBFDDG010000158.1:0-9685 GCA_965603505.1 uncultured Phycisphaerae bacterium
TGACGGTCTGGCTGCCCGTGTTGGTCAGCTCGATGAACTCGGTGTTCGGGTCGTCGGGGTTGCCGGTCTCCGCCGGATGGTACATGACTTCGCTGACCCGCAGGCTTTCTTTCACCGGCCCGACGGCAAAGACCGCCTCATTCAAGGCGCTCCAGGTACTGCCGCTGAGAACCCTTGCCTTGACGTGTGTGCTGGCGGTCAATCTCATCGATCCCGTATAAAGCTGCGCGTGGCTTGTGTTGATCGAGCCGCCGGGAAGGCGAGGGTCGGAGCCATCGAGCGTGTAATAGATCGGGCCGCTCCATGCGAGTATCTGCACGAAGAAGTAGGGATTGACGTGGCCGCCTTGCTGATTGAACGTCGGCGGGGCGACGTTGGGATACCAGCCGACCGACTTGAATTGACTGAGAACGGTCTGGGTTCGCGAAGGAAGATAGTTGTTCACGATCCGGTTTACTTCGTTTGTCCAGTCCTGCTTCGTGAAAGGCTGCGACCGCTTGGCATCGCCCCAGCGTGCCGATTCGGCGATGATGGCCAGCTCGATCTGTTCGGCGCGTCTCTGGATTCGGGCGATCGACGCATCGGCCGTCAGGAGCCCGTCGTTAGAGAAATGGCGATAGACATGGTCCGCGAAGTGCATGCGGTAGTCTCCGTTCATTCGGCACAATTGCTCGTGCAGCCAGTGGGGATTGAAATACGACCACTGAGCGCCGGCGCTGGTGAAAGGCGTAACCATATTCGTCTCGCTCGAACTGACCCCGAGGGTGTGCTCGTTGTCGTGGTGGAACCACTTCCAGCCGTCCGGGGCCTCGCGATTGAAGATCGCAAATGTATTGTTTGGCCGGTTGCCGAAACGCGAGCCGGGGCCGTCGCGGTCGCCGGTAAAGTACTCGATGATCATAAAGTCGATGAGATTGTCGACATCGAGCAATCGTTCGTAACTCGGATTGGGCGTCCCGTCGGGATTCAGGCCCTGGACGCGGAAATATCTTTCTGTGTTGCTGAGGCCTTGCCTCGTGGCATCGTAGAGGCGCCGGTAGGCATCCATATCGCCGTCGGTGGCCAGCATGGCTCGGCTGACGCTGCGATCGCACTTGACGACGTCAAAGTCCTCTTTGTCACCGTCGAAGTAGGACTCGGCATAGGAAGCTTCCGATCGCTCCTGGGTTTGGAAGAGGCCCCAGTAGTGTCCGTTGATGTACAGGTGATAATACCGGCTCCGCGTGTAAGGATGGCCCGTTTCCCCCTGAACGTCTCGCGAGAACACCTCGCGGACCATCGTATTCTGGCGGTCGTTCTGGAAGGCCCACGAATAATTCTGGCTCGTTCGCAGATCGACGTTGTCGAATTCGTCGGTTCCCTCGTCCTCGAACAGGGGATACTTGAGCTTGGATTCGCCATATTCGGCGCGGAAGAACAGGCGGAAGGCGTGCTTTGGATTCTGGTTGCTTCGGCTGAACCCGCCGCGGATGCGCAGACCGGCGTCGATCTGGAATCCCTCGCTCCCGTCGGGATTCAGCAGTTCGACCGATACCGGTCTCTCCCAGATTCGGCCCTCGCTGCTCGCGTGGACGTAGATGCCCGTCTGCGGGTGGAAGAGGTTGTCCACCTCCGTCACCAGCGAGATCGACGGGATCGACAGCAGCGCATCATCGATCAGGTCCTTGTACCTCGGATCGTGCACAATCGCCGGGTCCATTCCATAATCGATGGCCTGCCCATTGACGCTGCCCGAAGGCCAGTCGGGCCCCGGCTTTTGCCCGCCCAGCGATTGCACGACCACATCCTGCACGAAAATGTACGTATGGGTTTCGATCACCGAGGGTTTCCAGCCGGACTTGATCGCCTTGGCTCGCACGCATGTCGTGCGGACGATGCGCAGGGGCCCCTCGTAGATTCTTCCGGTCGGCAGCCGGCCTGTCAGCACGTAAGGTTCGCTGCCGTCGGTGGTGTAATAGATCGTCGCCCCCTCCGTGTCCGTACGGATGGTGACCAGGATCTCTTCGTCGCAGAAGCCTCGCTCCGGGCTGAACACAGGTTCCGACACGATCCCCTCATAGTCGGCCATGTTCTGCGAACCGGGCGTGGGGGACGCGAACAGCCGCCATTCTACGGCCCCGTCGGACGAACGACCATAGGAGATATCCGCCTGCTGCTGGTCGAAGCTGATATGGTCGAGCACTGTCGTGCCATCGCGGTCGATCAGGGCGACTTCCTCACCGTCGGCACTGAGGCTGAAGTTCGCGTGCAGGCCGGAAGCTTCGGTGTCCCGGTCGGCCCAGATCAGGAGATAGCCGCCGACAGGGAGGATTGTGGCCAGCCGATTTCCTGCCGGGATGCGCCACTTCTGGGGTTCGGACAGATCATCGGTCAGGTACATGCCGCCGAAGTCCACGGGCCGCGTACCGTCGTTGTACAGCTCGATCCAGTCGTCATATTCGCCCTGCGGGTCCTGCGCGCCGGCCACATTGGAGGCCAGGAACTCGTTAATGCACAAGGCCTGGGCGGAGCCGGCCCAGGAGAGGGTCAGGATAAAGACCAATAGACTGACTTTGGTGTATGTTCCCATGCACATCCTCTTTCCAGCAGCATTCAAGCGGGCCGCTGCGATTCCGTCCGAAAAAACGCAGCGCGGCACCCTCACATTTTGCCTATTTTAGCATAATCCGAGTCCCAAAGTCAATGTTGACTGCTGAACGGCGTCTGATCGCGTGCGACTACGTCTTGTGGCCCCTTGTAGGTCGTGCGTCCCCGCACGACCTTTTCAGGCGAGCGGGGACGCTCGCCCTACCACGCGAAACCCCGCACTTGCCCATCCAGGCCGAAAAAGTTGACCGCACACGTCAGATCCGGCCGGTGTAGAGTACTGAGCATTGACAGGCGGGGGACTTCGACATTAGGCTGCGGCCTGAACGAGCCGGCTCCGAGCGGCTCGGCCGAAAACGATAGCGTACGCGATATGAAGCCCCGAATCCTGCTGGTCAACCCGCCGGTTTACGACTTTGCCGCCTACGATTTCTGGCTTAGGCCGTATGGCCTATTGTCGGTTGCCGGCCAGTTGCGGGGGCAGGCCGAGCTGCACCTCTTTGACTTCCTGGACCGTAGGCATCCGTTCGTGACAGGCCGGGGAGACCTGCGATCCGATCAGTGGGATCGCGGCCGATTCTACTGCGAGCGAATCCCGTCTCCGGCCCCTCTGAAGGCGATTCCCCGGCACTTTCGCCGGTTCGGTCTGCCGCGTACGCTGTTCCGCGAATTCCTCGAAGCGCACGGCCCGTTCGATTATGCCCTGATCCAGACCATGATGACGTACTGGTACCCCGGCGTGGAGGAGGTCATGGAGGACCTGCGGCACAGCCGGCCCGAGGCTCGGATTGTGCTCGGGGGAAACTATGCGACGCTCTGCCCCGGCCACGCCCGCCGGCTCGGGGCCGACCTCGTCGTGGTCGGTACGAACCTGCAGCCGCTCTGGGAATTCCTGCAGATGACGCCCGACGCGAGTCAAGCGGCTCTGTGGGAGGTCTATGATGAGCTGCGCGTCGGGGTCCTCAAGCTTTCGGACGGCTGCCCGTTCCGATGCAGCTACTGCTCTGTGCCGCAGGTATACAAGCATTTCGAGCCCCGGCCGTTGCCGCAGGCAATCGCCGAGCTCGAGCTCTTGCTGGCGCGCGGTGCCGGGAACGTGGCCTTCTACGACGATGCCCTGTTATTCGACGCCGAGCGGGTCCTGGGGCCCTTCCTGCAGGAGGTCCTCCGGCGGGGCCTTCGGGTGAACCTGCACACCCCGAACGCGCTAAACGCCCGCTTCCTTACCGCGGAACTGGCCGATCTCATGGTCCGGGCCGGCTTCAAGACCTTCTACCTCGGCTTCGAAAGCGCCTCGCGACGGTGGCAGCAGGGCACCGGCGGCAAGGTGTTTTCCGAAGAGCTCGCGCACGCCGTCGATCATCTTCTCGCGGCCGGAGCCAATCCCACCGAGATCACGGCCTACCAGATCCTCGGACACCCCGACAGCGGCACCCAGGAGTTGGAAGCATCGATGCGGTTTGTGCAGAGCCTGGGCATTCGCGGCATGTCGGCCGATTTCTCCCCGATCCCCGGCACCCCCGACGGCGAGGCCTGCCGCCGATGGGTCGATCTCGACGAGCCGCTGATGCACAGCAAGACCGCCTTCCCCATCCTTCGCCTCGGCTTCGACGAAGTGAACCGACTCAAAGACCTCCAGCGGCAGTTGAACCGACAGATCCGGGTCTAGACGAAAATCAAAAATCAGAGAGCAAAGAGCAAAATTGCGGCTTCGGCCTTCGGCCGGGGCTATTCTGAAAGAGCATTTTGCACTCTGCTTTGCTGCCGGGGCGTCGTTTGATTTCTCACGTCTTCTGCGGTATGCTCGCTGGCGGTATGAAGGCACAGACGGTGCATATCAAGAGTTTCGGCTGCCAGATGAACAAGCTGGATACGGCCCTGGTCGCCTCCGCGCTGCAGGAGGCGGGCTTTTGTCTGACGGAGAGCGTGCGTGATGCGGATGCGGTCCTGATCAACACCTGCTCGGTCCGGAAGCACGCGGAGTCGCGTGTCTTCTCGCATCTGGGCCATCTCAAGCACCTCAAGGCGCACCAGCCCGGCTTGGTGGTTGCCGTCATCGGCTGTATGGCGCAGCGCCTCGGCGAGAAGCTGCTCGAACATGAGGCGGTGAGCATCGTGTGCGGCCCGGCCCAGATTCCGCAGATCGCCGAGCTGATCCGGCAGGCGCTTGCGGAGCATCAAAAGCACGTCGCGGTGACCGAGAGGATTCGGCAGCCGGCCGGCGGGGACGGCGTCATCCTCGACGGCTTCGAGCTGGCGCACAGCACGAGAGACGCGCAGATTCCCGGCCAGGCGTTCGTGCGCGTCATGCGCGGCTGCAATTACTTCTGCACCTACTGCATCGTTCCCTACGTTCGTGGCCCGGAGGACTGCCGGTCGCCCGAGGCCATTCTGCATCAGATCGGCAGGCTGGCCGACCAGGGGGTCCGGCAGGTGACGCTCCTGGGCCAGACGGTGAACTCGTACGCCTACCGCGACGGCGAGAAGACGTATTGCCTCGCGGACCTGCTCGAGATGGCCGCTCAGGTGGAGGGGATCGAGTGGGTCAAGTTCGTCACGAGCTACCCTTCTGCGGAGTTCTACGACCGGATTCTGCAAGCGATGGCGAGCTCGCCGAAGATCTGCCGCTATCTACACATGCCGGCCCAGAGTGGGTCGGACCGGGTCCTGCGGGCAATGAACCGTCATTATACGGCCGGCCAGTACGTCGAACTCATCGAGAGGGCCAGGGCGGTCGTGCCCGGGATCGCCGTCGCGGGCGATTTTATCGTCGGCTTTCCGGGCGAAGCGGAGGAGGACTTTCAGGCCACGGTGGATTTGGTCCGCCGGGTACGATACAAGAATGCCTTTGTCTTCAAGTACTCCCCTCGCCCCGGCACGACGGCGGACAAGCGTTTGGCCGATACGGTCCCCGACGAGGTCAAGCAGAGGCGGAACGTGGAGTTGCTGGCCGTCCAGGAGCGGATCAGTGACGAACTGAATCAGGCGTTTCTCGGGCGAGAGGTCACGGTCCTGGTCGAGGGGCTCAGCAAGAAGGCCCACGCAAACCCGGTCGACAATGAGGATCACCAGCAGTTGATGGGGCGTACGTCCACTGATCACATCGTCGTTTTCAACGGCCCCGTCTCACTGGCGGGGCGGTTCGCGCGCGTCCGCATCACCCGAGTGTCGCCGCTGACTCTGTTCGGTGAGCGGATGTGATACGGACATAAGAAATCAAAGGTCAAAAATCAAGATTGCGGACTCGGCCTGGCGGCCGAAGTCGTAGTCGTAGGGTGGGTCCTTGACCCACGCGTTCACCCGATCACAGTATCTGACGCGTGGGTTGAGAACCCACCCTACATGGGTGGCACGCCGCGCAGGTTGAACCTTTTTGATCTTTGATTTCTCCGTTGTCGTTATGCTTTTTGCAGTTTGCTTTTTGCTTTGCCGTCCCGTGAGGACACGGGGTTTTCCCTGATCCGTATCACTCGGGGGACATTTCCGGCTGCTCGAGAGGGCTCTGCGGCGGCGCCTTGATAACCGGGACGGCGCCAGCCTGGTTGATTGCCTCCTGGATCATCTGACGGTAGGCCTCATGCATGGGCATCAGGTCGTCCACTGGCGCCGTCAGAGAAGGTGTGGAATCGAGGGTCGGCAGTCTCGGCGTTGGTTGCGGCAGGATCGCCAGATTCGAGGCGTACATGGCAAAGCGTCTGGCCCAGAGCTTGTAGACCATGTCGGGTTTCACCAGTCCGCCGTAAATGCTCATGTCGGTGGAGTCCGGCGTGTCGGCGAAAGGCCAGGATAACCAGCCGTCCGCGAGGCGGCGCGAAGCCTCAATCTCGGCGGCCAGCCACCGCTCCTGCTCATCCTCGCTGACGAACGGGCGTCCCTGCGGCGCCCCGCCGCCATACCAGCCGTACTCGCTCAGCACCACCGGCTTGCCCACCTGGCAATAGGCCAGAATGGTCTGCAGGTACGCCAGGTTGTTCTCCCAGTTGGTCCTTGAGCCGAGCGGGCGACCCAGCAGGGGATAGAAGTGAATGGAGAGGAAGTCGAGCCATTCGGCTTGCCGCTTGGGATCGAAGGCCGAGTACTGGCTTGGGTCGCCGGGGCGGATGATGGGATAGGACCACTGGATGTAACCGACGGTGATCGGGTGGGTCGGGTCCGCCTGTCGGAAGGGCTCCACCTGTCGCCGGACCCATTCATCCGCAAGATGCTCTCGAAACCGCTGCCAATCGAGCAGGCGCGGGTTGTCCTTCTGTGCCTTGTCCTCCGGCACGGCGATGTTTCCCCAGGATTCATCTTCCTTGAACTCGCTTGCCCATGCGGTCTTGAGGCCCTCGAGGTTCGTGTACTTCGCCTCCAGCCACGCGTTCCACTTTGGACGCCACGGCTCAACAAACCAGGGCATCTCCGGTTCGTTCAGCAGGTCCCAGGCGAGGATTGCCGGCTCACCCCGATATCGCTCGCCGATGGTTCGCCAGAAGTAGTCTAAGGCCTTCAGCGCCTGCTCGCCTGCGAAGCGGTCGGGTTTCCAATACTCGGGGCTGCCTTCCCAATGGTCGGGGCCGGTCAGAATGAGCCGAATGCCCGACCGGCGGGCAATCCCGACAAGTGTGTCCAGCTTCTCCAGGGCCGCCTCGTCGACCGTGTTGACGTCGGGCTGGAACGTGGCGGCGGCCAGGAAGACCCGCGCGCAGTTCACACCGAGACCCTTCATGACGGTGAAATGCTCGTTTATGCGATTGGGATCGAACTGTTTCCAGACTTGGGGGGGCCAGCCGGTGTTCGGATCATAGTAGTTTGTGCCGAACGGCACGAAGGGCCGGCCGGAGTCGCTCTCGACGAAACTTCGGCCGTCGGCGCCGACTACGATCAGTCCCATCTTGGGCCCGGCTTCGGTCTTGGCCGTCGAGGCACATCCCGCCGCTGCGATCAGCACGGCGGCCAGGCACACGGCGATCAGAATCCCTCGCATCGTCGCGGATGGGCAATAGCATTTGCACTTCATGCTCTTACCTCCCAAACCACCAGATTGTCATCTCCAAGGCCCCGCACCCGTCGGCCATCCGAGCAAGTGTGCGGCAGTGTGCACACCGCAGAAAGAATCTCTGTGTCTGGCTTCTGCACTCGCGTGTGTTGCTAATAGGCACTCCAGAGATAGAGCACCTGCGGCGTGCTCAATTCGAACAGTTTCGTCCGGTCGAATCGAAGAAGGCTCGTATCGGCTTTCTTGGCGCTCAGAAAACTCATGAAGGAGAAGGGACTGCGATATTCCACCACGCGGGCGGCTTCGATTCTGGCCAGGGTCTTGACCCTGGCAATGGCATCATCCAGATAACCGGTCTGATCGATGAGCTTCACCTTGAGGGCCTCGTCCGCGACGAAGATGCTGCCGTCAGCCAGTTTCTCGACCTCGCTCGCCGAGAGCACCTTCTCGCGACCTTCCTTGACGACGTTCACAAAGCGCTCGTAAGCCGGATCGAGCAGGCGAGCCTCGATGTAGGCGAGCTCTTCCTCCGTCGGCGCTCGGAAGGAACTGGGCCAGTCTTTCTTCTCTCCCTTGGTCAGGAAGATTGGCTGAATGCCCAGCTTGTTCTCGAGCAGGTCCTGGAACACGAAATGCGCCATGATGACCCCGATGGAGCCGGTCAGGGCGGTCGGCTCGGCAATGATCTCGTCGCATCCGACGGAGGCATAATAGCCCCCCGACGCTGCGACGCCCTGCATGAAGGCGACCGCCGGCAGGCTCTTCTCCTGACGGTAGTCCACGATCTGCTGATAAATGCGGTCGCTGGCCGAAATCGTGCCGCCGGGCGAATTCACCCGGACGATGATCCCCTTGACGGTCGAATCCTGCCTGGCATCTTTGAGCTGGCGATACACCGCTTCAGCCTGCGCGTTGTCGAGGATCCCTGCCGCATTGATTACCACGATCTTGCTGTTGCGCGGGCCCTCACGGATGACCATTTCTTCGTAAAGCCGTCCCTGTCCGGCGGCAAACATGGCGAGCACACCGATCAATAGCAGGAACAGCCCGACATTGGCCAGCATGGACAGGGCGAACAGGACGCCCCAAAAGACCCTCCAGACGCTGAATTTCCGGGGATAGCCCTGCTGCGGATAGGGCGGGTACGGCGGAACCGGCGGAGGGGTTTGCCCGTCTCCTGGATCGAGATTCGCCTGCGGCACATCCGTCCAAGAGGACTCTGGCTGATCGTTTCGCTCGGAATCCATACAAAAACTCCTTGAAAAGAACGCCCGCATTATAGTGACTGTAGAGATTCCGGTCAAATTGGAATCGTGCCGTGTCGACAGGCGATTTCGACGACGCGCGGTAGACGGACGTTACTGGAGTCTTCGACATGATGGGTCAGTATCCTGAATTCTCGCCGATCAGCCTGGGGCAAAGACCTGTGCTGCATCGGCGCTTTCAACGTCTGGGGGAGGGGATCTCTGAGCTGACCTTCGCCGGCATCTATCTGTTTCGGCACAGGCATCAGTATCAGATATCGCACGTCGGTGGTGACGCAGTCGTTATTATCGGCAGGGATGCGGAGCCTTTCTTCATCCTGCCCTTCGGGTGGCCTTCGCGGGAGGTTCTGGATTCGCTCTTCGACCGGCATCCGCTGATGAAGGCGGTCTCGGTCTCGCAGGCCGGGCAGTTGTCTCAGATGGGTTACCGCGTATGGGAGGACCGCGATAACTTCGACTACCTGTACCGGCGGGACAACCTGGCAACACTGGCCGGACGCAAGCTGCACCGCAAGAAGAACCTTGTGAACGCCTTTCTGCGCAACAACCAGTGTGTGGCTAAGCCACTTCTGGCGGAGTATGCGGATGATGCCCTGCGGATTCTCGAACGGTGGCGCCAGCAGCAGGAGGCGCCGGGCGACTATGACGCGGCCAGGGAGGCGCTTGAAAACATGGAGGCTCTCCAGCTTTGCGGGGGGATCTTCGCCGTCAACGACGAGCCGGTCGCCTATACGTTAGGCGAGGAATTGGCGCGCGGCACGATGTTCGTCGTTCACTTTGAAAAGGCCGTGCTCCGGGAGAAACACAGGGGCCTGTACCAGTACGTGAACCAGGCGTTTGCCGCCGTGTTGCCCGA
>CBFDDG010000159.1:0-9674 GCA_965603505.1 uncultured Phycisphaerae bacterium
ATCGTCGAGGCGATGGAGCAGGCGTGCCTTGGCCGGGATACGGTCGTGATCGCCCTCGGGGGCGGGACCGTGGGCGATATCGCTGGATTCGCCGCCGCGATTTTCAAACGGGGCGTCGCCGTCGTGCAGGCGCCGACGACGACGCTGGCCCAGGCCGATTCGGCCATCGGCGGCAAGACCGGCGTCGATTCGAGCGTGAGCAAAAACGCCTTCGGGGCCTTTCGGCATCCGGCCGCCGTCTATATCGACGTCGAAACGCTCAAGACGCTGGACGACCGGCAGTACCGGGCCGGGCTGGTCGAATCGGTCAAGCACGGCCTGATCGCCGACCGGGAGTATTTCGAGTTCCTGGAGAGCCATCTGGATGCGATCCTCGCCAGGGACCTGCCGACGCTGGAGACGGTGGCCCGGTACAACTGCACGTTCAAAGGCCGGGTGGTCAAGGAAGACCCGTACGAGAAGAATAAGCGCAGGATCCTGAACTACGGCCACACCGTCGGGCACGCGGTCGAGGCCGCGAGCGGCTATGAGCTGCTCCACGGGGAGGCCGTGGCGGTCGGCATCATGGCGGCCGGACTGATCGAGGCCGAGCTGGGGCTCTCCGAGCCGGGCCGGCTCGACAGAATCCGCAAGGTCCTGGAGCAACTCGGCGTGCCGGTGAACCTGCCCGCGAATCTGGCGGAAGACAGGGTGATCGACCTTATGCGACATGACAAGAAGGCGGTGGATCAGTGGCCGAGATTCGTTCTCCTCGACCGGCTCGGCCAGGTCCATTGCGTCAACGGCCAGTACGCCGTGCCGGTCGCCCGCGAAGTGGTCGAGGACGTTCTGAAGAAGCTCAGATGACGTGCTCCAGAGGCGAGCGTTGGAGCGTTTTTTTCTTGCCTTGCCCGTCGGCCCAAGTACATTAGGGCGCAAGCTATGTGCGGATTGGCAAGTGCGCATTGGCAGGCGTGGCTCGATCCGAAATCTGAAATCCACAATGACAAATGGAGGCCAGCCATGATCGGCAAGGCGATACGACTCGAACGCATCATCGACCGCAACTCGGGCAAGACGGTGATCATCCCGATGGACCACGGCGTGACGGTCGGCCCCATCGAAGGCCTGACGGATATGCGGACGGCCATCAGCAAAGTCGTCTCGGGCGGGGCCAACGCCATCCTGATGCACAAGGGCATGGTCCGCGCGGGGCACCGCGGCTCGGGCCGGGACGTCGGCTTGATTGTCCATCTCTCGGCCGGCACGTCACTCAGTCCCGATCCAAACGCCAAGGAGCTGGTCTGCACCGTCGAGGAGGCGATCAAGTTCGGGGCCGACGCCGTCTCGATCCACATCAACTTGGGCGCCGAGACCGACAAGGAGATGCTCCGGCAGTTCGGGTTCATCAGCGAGCGGTGCATGAAGTGGCAGATGCCGCTGGTGGGGATGGTCTACACACGCGGGCCCAAGATCAAGAATGAGTACGACGTCAGGAACGTCAAGCACGCCGCCCGGGTCGGGGCCGAGCTCGGCGCCGATATCGTCAAGGTCCCCTACACCGGCAGCGTCGAGACGTTCCGCGAGGTCGTGCAGGGCTGCCCGATCCCGGTGGTGATCGCCGGCGGGGAGAAAATGGGCAGTGACGAGGAGATCTTCAAGATGGTCGAAGGCGCGCTGGCCGCCGGGGCCACGGGCCTGTCCATCGGCCGCAACGCCTTCCAGCACAAAACGCCCGACAAGATGATCCGCGCCCTGAGCGAAATGGTCCATCGCGGCGCGAGCGTCCAAACCGCCATCGAGACCCTGCAGAGCTGAGACATCTACGACCCTACAGATACGCGATGTTGAGGTTCTTGGCGGCGGCGGTTTCGTTGGGGCGGGAGACCGGTGTCGTGAGCGGCGAGGATTTCAATTCTTCCGGGGCCTTCACGGCCAGCTTCGCGATCTCGATCATGGCCTCGATGAAGGCGTCGAGCGTCTCCTTGCTCTCGGTCTCGGTGGGCTCGATCATCATGGCCTCTTTCACCGTCGTCGGGAAGTAGACCGTCGGCGGATGGAATCCGCGGTCGATCAGGATCTTGGCGATATCCAGGGCGTGGACGCCGTTGGCCGCCATCTTCTCCGTCGTGGTGAAGACGCACTCGTGCTTGCAGATGCGGTCGACCGCCGGCTTGTAGTGCTTGCGCAGCCGTGCGCGGATGTAATTTGCGTTGAGGACGGCCGTCTCGGCAACGTGCTTGAGCCCTTCGCCTCCCAGCATCAGGATGTAGACGTAGGCACGGATGAGGATGCCGAAGTTGCCGTAGAACGGGGCGATGTAGCCGATGGACTTGGGCCGGTCGTACTCGAGCGCGTACGTCCCGTCGTCGCGTTTGACCACGATGGAGATCGGCAGGAACGGCACGAGCTTGGCCTTGACGCCGACCGGTCCGGCCCCGGGCCCGCCGCCGCCATGGGGCGTGGCGAACGTCTTGTGCAGGTTCAGGTGCACGATGTCGAAGCCGAAGTCGCCCGGCCGGGCTTTGCCCACGATGGCGTTCAGATTCGCGCCGTCGTAGTAGGCTAGGCCGTCCACGCTATGGATCAGCTCGCAGATCTCCCGGATGTCGGAATTGAACAGGCCGAGCGTATTAGGACAGGTCAGCATGACGCCCGCCACCTCGTCGCTCAGCTCGCGCCTGAGGGCCGCGACGTCCATCACGCCCTCCTTGTTGCTCGGGATCGTCACAACGCGGTAGCCCGCAATCGCGGCACTGGCGGGATTGGTGCCGTGCGCGCTGTCGGGGGCGAGCACGACGGTCTTCTTGTTGCCCTTGTCGCGATGGTAGGCCGCCATGATCATCATGCCCGTCAGCTCGCCGTGAGCGCCGGCCAGAGGCTGCATCGTGAAGCCCGCCATGCCGGTGATCTCGCGCAGCAGCAGGTCCATCTCGTAGAGGATGGCCAGGGCCCCCTGCGTGAGCATGCCGCCCATCCGGAGTTGCGGCAGCAACGGATGCAGATGCGCGAAGCCCGGATAGCCAGCGATCCGTTCGGCCACCTTCGGGTTGTACTTCATCGTGCATGAGCCCAGCGGATAGAAATTCGTATCGACGCCGAAGTTACGGCGGGACAGCTCGGTGAAGTGCCGCACGACGTCGAGCTCGCTAAACTCCGGCAGCTCCGCGCTGCGGTCTCGTAGCAGATCCTCCCGGATGTGAATGGTCGTCGGCACGTCACTTGGCCCCGGCAGGACGCCCGTGCGGCCGGGAACGCTTTTCTCAAAGATCAGCTTCATAATACTCTTTCTATCGCCGCGTCGCGTCCCTCTTCATAGGTCGTGCGTCCCCGCACGACTTCTCTTGGCGAGCGAGGACGCTCGCCCTACGAAGAGTCACAGCACACTCTCCAATGCCTCAGCTAACATCCCGATCTGCTGCTTCGTCCGTTTCTCCGTCACACAGATCAGGATCGAATTCTCCATGCCCTTGTAGTATCGGCTCAGCGGGAAACCGGCGGCGAACCCCCTCTCAATCAACCGGGCAATCACATCGGCGGCCTCCTGCGGCAGGTCCAGAACAAACTCGTTGAAGAACCACTTCGCGTGAAAGTGCGGCTGGACACCGGGAATCGCCGTCAGCCGCTGGTAGGCGTAGCTGGCCTTGTCCGCACACCGCTGGGCCGTTTCCCGCAATCCCTGCTTGCCCACCAGTGACAGATACACCAGGGCCGTCAGGGCGCACAGCGCCTCGTTGGAGCAGATGTTCGACATGGCCTTCTCCCGCCGGATGTGCTGCTCGCGGGCCTGAAGCGTCAGGACGAAGGCCCGCCGGCCCTCCCGGTCCGTCGTCTCCCCAACAATGCGCCCCGGCATCTTCCGCACGTACTGCTTGCGGGACGCCATGAAGCCCAGGTACGGCCCGCCGAACGACATCGGCATCCCCAGGCCCTGGCCCTCGCCCATCACGATATCCGCGCCCATCGCGCCCGGCGTCTTCAGGATGCCCAGTGAGATGGGATAGCACGAGACCACGAGCAGGGCTCCCTTCTGATGGGCGGCCTCAGCGAGGTCCGTGAAATCGTCGATGCAGCCGAAGAAGTTCGGGTTCTGCACGATGATCGCCGCGGTGTCGTCGTCAAGCTTGGCGAGAATCTCCTCGCGATTCGCCAATCCATCGACGCAACGGGTCTCTTCGAGATCGATCTGCAGGTTCCGCGTGTACGAGTGCATCATGACGCGATAGATCGGATTGACGCTATCGTCGACGATGATCTTGTTGCGGCCCGTGATGCGCAGGGCCATCATCATCGCTTCGTACATGGCGGTCCCGCCGTCGTAGAGCGAGGCGTTTGAGACCTCCATATCCGTGAGGCGGCAGATGGCCGATTGAAATTCGTAGATCGCCTGCAACGTCCCCTGCGAGATCTCCGGCTGGTACGGCGTATACGACGTGTAGAACTCGCTGCGGGAGATGATCGAGTAAATCGCCGACGGGATGAAATGGTCGTAGAACCCGCCGCCCAGAAAGAGCATCAGGTCAATCGAGTTCTTCCCGGCCAGCTCGGCGAGTCGATTGCGGACCTCCTGCTCGCTGAGCCCGTGCGGCAGATTGAACGAAGGGGCGATCAGCTCCGGCGGAATATCGCCGAAGAGGTCCCCCATCGTCAGGCCGATGGCCGCCAGCATCTCCTGACGCTGCTCGGCTGTGTGCGGTATGAATTCCATAGCTGCATATCCCCATGGAGCCGATGCCCTCGGCATCGCTACAGACTTTCCAGGTATTCCTCGTACTGTTTGGAATCCATCAGGGCATCGAGTGACTTCTTATCGGTGATCGCAAGCTTACAGATCCAGCCGGCATGATAACAGTCGTCGTTGATCAGCTCCGGCTTCGTCTCGAGCTCGGTATTGACCCCGGTGACCTTGCCCGCCACGGGACAATACACATCGCTGGCCGCCTTGGAGCTCTCCACCACGGCCAGCTCCTTGTGCACCCCGACCTCCTTGTCCACCGCGGGAAGCTCGACGAAGACAAGCTCACCCAACTGCTCCTGGGCGTAGTCCGTGATCCCCACCGTGGCCGTATCGCCGGCCACCTTCGCCCACTCATGGTCCTTCGTGTACAGCAACCCTTCGACAACCGCCATAGTCACGACCTCCATTCAGTATTTCGCAAAGCGGCTCACTACGGTTCCAGCGACGTCCGTCTTTCGTTCTTGCCCTTTCTCCACGGCCTGTTTCCGCCCCTGCTCGACCTGACTCGCGCTCCGCGCCAGGTAGTACACGCCCAGGGCCTGGCCCTCACGAGCAGCAGCCCGATTCACGTAGGCCATGGCATACTGTTTCTCCTCCGCCTTGGCGGCGCTCAGCACCCAGCCGACACAGAGGCCGTCTTCGCCAAGGATGGCGTCATGGGGCCGGACCGGGCGAATGCCGCGCGTCCCGGGCAACTCCAGCCGGACCACCTCCATATCATACGTCGCCGCCACACGGGCCATCGCCGCCTTGCCGATGAAGAACTCCTTGCCGAGCTTCACCGCCCAGCCGTAACCGGCCGCAAACGGAGAGATGCGGAACTCTCCGCCGAGCTCATGCCCGTAGAGCGGAAGACCCGCCTCGATCCGCAAGCTGTCGCGCGCCCCCAGACCGCAGGGCAAAACACCCAACGGCTTGCCCGCCTCGAGGATGCGGTTCCACAGCGCCGGGGCATGCTCCGGATCGACGAAGAGCTCGACGCCGATACTCGCCCCCGTGTAGCCGGTCCGGCAGATCAGGCTGTCGATCCCCGCTAATTGTCCCTGGACCAACGCAAAGGACTTCGATTCCGCGATACGGCCCACAAGCGACGCGTCATCCGCCAGCTTAGCCAGGGTATCGATCGTCACCGGGCCCTGCAGAGCGATATCCACGCGTCGATCCGCCGAGCGGTCCCCCGTGCGCATATCCCGGATCGTCGGATGCAAGCCGAGCTTTCGGTCCGCCCGGCCGGCTTCGATGACGACGCGCCCCGCCAGGAGACCTCGGAAATAGGACTGAATCTTGGGCTCGTTGGCCGCGTTCACGACGACCATGAAGTTGTCCTCGCCCCGGCGGTAGATGATGATGTCGTCGAGCACGTTGCCGGCGGCATCGAGGACGTAGCTGTACCGGGCCCGGCTGACCTTCAGACCGGGGACCTCGTTCGTGCTCACCACGTCGAGGAAACCGGCCGCCTCCTCGCCGGAGACCTCCAGCACCCCCATGTGCGTACAGTCGAACAGCCCCGCCCGCTCCCGGACGGCCCGGTGCTCCTCGGCAATCGAGGAATACCACAGCGGCATCAGATAGCCGGCAAACGCGGCGATGCGCGACTTGCTCGTCAGCTTCACGTGCTCATCGTAGAGCACGCTCGGCAACGGATCGGCTTCGACCGCCTCGAAGACGAATTCTCCCGTGGACGTACTTCCCTGCACGACCTGCACTCCTTTATCCAGGGCATGAAAAGCCTAAGAATAGGGAAAATCCCCCCACCGTCAAGTCCCCACGCGATCAATTTCAGACTAACTGTGACATTGCTGGGCAGGATGGGTGGCACCGGAACCGGCGTTGGTATACAATCATCGTCACGGTAAGAACGATTGTGCCCTTGAGATGGATATGGCCGGAGAAGACCTGAATCGTCGGAACTTCCTGAAAACCTGTGCCTTCACCACGAGCGTTCTGGGGCTGAGCCTGGAAGAGAAGGCCCTCCTGGCCCAAGGAGAGAAGCCGGGGCAGGCCCAGCCGTCGTCGGGCTCACTCAGCCTGCCGACGGGGCAGATCGGCAAGCTCAAGATCAGCCGGCTCATCTGCGGCGGAAATCTCATCAACGGCTATGCCCACGCCCGCGACATGATCTACGTCTCCTCCCTCCTGAAGCACTATTTCACCGACGAGAAGATCATGGAGACCTGGGAGCTTTGCGAGGAATGCGGCATCAATACGATGATCTCCACGATCGACGACCCGTACGCCGGCGGCAACGACCCGACCGGCCGGGTCATCACGAAATACTGGAACGAGCGCGGCGGGCGGATCCAATGGCTCGCCCAATACTTCCCCCGGCCCGAAGACCCGTTCACCAAGCTTCAGATGGCCATCGACGCCGGGGCCCACGGGGCCTTCATCCAGGGCGAAATGGGCGACCGGCTGACCCGGTACGAGCGGCTGGACGTGGTTGCCAAGGTCGTCGAGTTCGCGAAGAAGAACGGCCTCGTCGTCGGCATCGGATGCCATTCCATCGAGGTCCCCATCGCCTGCGAGAAAGCCGGCATCAAGGTCGATTTCTACATGAAGACATTGCACAACGCGAATTACTGGTCCGCCACGCCGCAGGAGAAGGAAGGTCCGTTCGACCTGCCCCGCCACGACAACATGTGGTGCATGGACCCGGACCGGACCATCGAATTCATGAAGACTTGCGCGAAGCCCTGGATCGCCTACAAGGTCTTAGCCGCCGGTGCAATCCACCCGCGCGACGGTTTCAAGTACACGTTCGAAAACGGCGCCGATTTCGCCTGCGTCGGCATGCTCGATTTCCAGGTCCGCGAAAACGCCATCATCGCCAACAACCTCCTGAAGGACCTCAAACGCCCCCGCCCCTGGAGAGCGTGACGCCCGTCGTGCTGCGCCGTCAGGTACTACCGCTGCACATGGATGTCTAATCCGCGTAGACTATAGGTGTGCCGTTTCCAGCTCATTCTCCGCGCGTTTACAGATGTATTGTCGAGATGTTGCAGACGCAAGGTTGCGTTTATCGCGTTGAGGGTACCAGCGGAGAGAGGGGAAAGGCCCGACGTTCTGCCGGGCCCCTCCGCTGTATACCGCCGGCTCGGCGCTCGGGTCGCTCGCCAGCGTTGCCCTATCCTCCGAACCGGCACCGGTAGTCTACCGGACGTAATCACGTGAGACAAGCTCTCCGCTGGTACCCTCAAAGCGATAAACGCATTCGGGTCGTCACTGTCGGGTCCTTCCGGAGTCCGCACAGTCTGGAGGGAGAGGCGCGCACTGCAAAATCCGGAACAATCCGCTGCGGTCGCATGCGTTGCTGCCCTCTCGGAGACGGCCCCGGAGTATGGCCCGCCATTGTTGTCCTGTGCTTCGCCGGGGACTTTCACATGGCCTTTAGGCTCTTTATTGGGAGCCCTACTTGGCGGTGTATCTTTCGCCTTCGACGGGTTTGGTGATGTCGCCCTCGGCGGTGGTGAAGGTGATGGCGTGGGAATGGAGACGGTGGATGTCGAGGGGTGAATAGACGCCGAAATGGACGTGCGGGACGGTCGAATAGCCCGTGTTGCCCGACAGCGCGATGGGCTGGCCGGCTTCGACCTTGTCGCCGATGCCCACAAGGACGCCGTCGCGTTTGAGATGCAGGTACTCGCCGATGGTCCCGTCGTCGTGGGCGATGGAGACGAAGTTGGCCTCGTCCTTGTACTTTTTGTCGGGCCCGCCGACCTCGGAGGACTCCATCAGATCGACCACGACGCCGTCGCGGGCCGCACACACCTTTGTCCCCTCGGGCATGCCGAAATCGACCGCGTACTTGTCGTGGTCGCGATGCGTCAGCCGCCCGCCATACGACTGGGTCACCCGGAAGGACCGACCTTTCTCAAAGGGCAAGACGTAGAGGGTCTCATCGTCGTGCCGGGCGTTCAGCCGGCCCTTGATCCAGGTGAATTGATACCGCCAGCGCCAGGGCCTCTCAGTATCCGCAGCACACAACCTGACGGCCTCAGTCTGCGAGAGGCCCGCGTAGCTGGCGGTCTTCGGCGTGATTCTCGTGACGCGGACATTCTGGGCCAAAATCGTCAGAGCCACCGTAACATCGTGCTCCCGGAGGTTCTCGACGACCAGGGTGGCGTACTGGCCGGACGTGATCTTTCTGATCCGCACACCATCCTCGTCTTCCGCCGACTCGGCGCCAACAGCCGCAGTCGGCAGAAGCACCAATCCGCAAAGAAACACAACTCCCAACACAACTGTAGGCAAGCCCGATTGCCGGTTCATCATCTGTACTTGAACTCCGTCTGACACTGGTTAATACCCCCCCTGCCCGTGCGGCGTTGAGCCCACCCCATTCTGCGGCCTCCACAGCGGCTGCAGCATTATATCACCATCGTGGTGACAGGTCAATTCCATTTACGAACCGATCCGGCGGGCGGTTCCCGCACGGATCCGGGAGACCCTTGTGGCCCATGCTGCCATGCAGTATAGTCGTGGGCGAACCGCCGGGTGTGCGGACGATGGTTCGGGACACCTTGTTCGTTGCGGAACTCACGCAGATCACGCACGGGAAAGGAGCCGTCATGAAACGCTATCGGGCTGTCATTCATATCACGTTCGCGATCTCACTGGGTCTTCTGCTGCTTTACTCGGCGACATCGCTTGCCGCCGAGCTCGTCAAGGCCAAGGACGGCTCGGGGATTGTGGGGTATAAGGACACGCCGGTGCTGCCGTGGTGCGGGTACCACGTGCACGACCCGGACCGGCCCGCCCCGCCGAAGGTCACGCCCAGCCGACGCGGCGGCCCGCCCTCGGACGCCATCGCGCTCTTCGATGGAGACAATCTCTCGAAATGGCGGCCGTCGGACTGGAAGATCGAAGATGGCGAGCTGATCGCCGTCACGGGGGAACTGACGACCAGGGAATCCTTCGGCGATTGCCAGCTCCATCTGGAATGGCAGGCACCGAACCC
>CBFDDG010000160.1:0-9648 GCA_965603505.1 uncultured Phycisphaerae bacterium
AGATCGTCTCAATTTCCGGGTGCTTGGCCGCCTCTTCCACGACGCCGACCAGAGAGGCGTTGATCACCCCCGTCGGCCCCCCCGATTGCCCTACCACCGCATTTGCTCTCGGTGCATTTGCCATATCCAAATCTCCATACCGAAGGTATTGGGCGCCTGCAAAGCCGGCCGCCCGTGAACCCGTACCCATAGCTCTCTTATCACGGACGGGCCATTATACAGGCAGCCCGCGACGACTCAAGGGGTAACGAAAGAAACATTGGTCAGCGGCTTTGACGAAATGCCCAGACAAACTCGCAGCCGCTCAAACAGGCCTTCCTGCCGGATTCTGGCCCCACAGCACTTGCCTCCGGCAATCTCGGTCCACGAGCGGCGTACTGACGGGCCGCCGGGGAATGCCCGCCGGCGAGGCCGTGAGGCGGTCAGGTTGCGCTCTGCGTGAGCATCGAGGCAAGCCACCAGAACATCGAACACAATACAATCGCCGCCAGGCACAGAAAAGCCGCCGCAATCTTGAGGCCGCGCCCGCGTGTGATCGCCGCTTGTCCCTCAAGGATTGCGGTGTCGCGAATCACTCGCTGCCCCGGCAGTGGAAACCGTTGCGCTCGCATGACTCTGCCGCCGAAGAACCACAGGTAGATAGCGAACGCGATGAGCGGCGCGCACACGAAAACGGCAGCCAGAGCAAAAAGGGACCTCAGTCGATGCCCCAACTGTTCGGGCTGGGACAAGAGCCAGTCGAGCAGCGGCGCACGACAACGTTCGAAACCAACAATGAGGCCACAGCCCACAAAGGCACCGACGACCACGAGCAACATTGCCCGTCGCCGCGCAAGAGGATCAGTCTTCTGAACAAAGGTCATTTCAAGCATAGCCTAACAAGAATCGGATCGATCGAGCTATGAAACATTCTGCCCTGCTGTTGGCCAGAATCATAATGTGGCCTGCCACGAGGGTCAAGCGGGAAGAAGTGCATCGGCAGATGGTCGAGTTCTTCCGCGCTTGGGAATTGACGGCCTTTCCACTCGGAGGGCTTGTGAAAAGAAGAGATTGGCGCGAGTACCGAGGGCAGATTATACTGATGCAAATAGGTCGTATGATTGGAGGACAACAATGCATATTCTTAAGAACTGTCTGCTTGTAGCAATCGTGGCCCTGGCCGGGCTCGTGCCAGCGAGTTGGGGCGCCGAGCCCAAACCAGAGGATCCAAAAGCCCTGACGTTCTTTGGCTGGTCGGATCAGCACGTGCAGACGGATGGCAGCGGCGAACACCTGCTCCCGGCGATCGATGCGATGAACGCGCTGCCGGGTCGGGCCTATCCGGAGAGTATCGGCAGCGTGGTCGCCAAGCCCGCTTTTGTGTTCGGTTGCGGCGACATCACCGAATGGCCCACCAACGCGGCCAAAGACACATACGAGCAGCTCATCACGAAGCGGCTGAAGTTCCCCAGCTACGACATCGCCGGCAATCACGATACGGGCGGGCTGTCACCGAGCGACACCGTCACGAACTGGCTCATCGAGCGCCACAAGGCGCTACGCTATACTTTTGAGAAGGGAGGAATTCTCTTCGTCGCTTTGTTCTCCGAATATGACGAGAGCCTGAAAAGCCCCGCCCAGCCGATTTCGAAGGCGGCCCTGGATTTCCTGCGCAAGACACTGGCGAAAGCATCGAAGGGCACGCCCGTGGTCGTGGCCACGCATCTGTGCTTCGAGGCCATCACCAACCGGGACGAGTTCGTAGACGCCTTCGGCGAGGCAAACGTCATTCTCGTCCTGGGCGGCCACTACCACAAGGCCACGGTGAACCGGCATCGGAGCATCCCCTTCGTGCAGCTCCCCTCCCCCGCGCCCAAGTCCGCCAGCGAATTCACCGTCATTCGCATCACCTCCGACCGCCTCGTCGCGATTCCCTTCAACTACAGAGACAACGCCTGGAACAACGACGAGAGGAAGATCCTTGATACAACCATCAAAAGGCCGCGAGAGGTCCCGGCTGAAGCCGCGACTCGCGAATCGGCGAAGTAGTCCAGGCGTCTCATGCGTTCCGTACTTCATCGGCGATGGCTTGGATGCCGGCGGCGACGAGGTCGTGGGGCTGGGCGTAGCTGACGCGGATGCATTCGCTCGTGTGTCGCCAGGCCCGGGCCAGGCCGGGGAAGAAATAGTGGCCGGGAATTACAAGGACGTGCCGCTCCTTCAATCGTTCGTAAAGCTGCTGGTTCGTGATGGGCAGGCCGGGAAACCACAGCCACATGAAGAACGCCCCCTCCGCCCTGTGCACCAGATAGTCCAGCCCTTCGAAGCACTCGTGAACCTGCTTCAAGGCCTCCTGCACCTTCCGCTCGTAGAACGGCCTGATCACCTCGCGGCTGATGCGGATGATCTCGCCCGAGCGAACCAGGTCCGTGACGATCGCCGTGCCCACGCCGCCCGGGGCCAGGCTCATCACGGCGTTGACCCGCGCGACCATCTCGATGATCTCCTCCCGCGCGATCACAATGCCGGTGCGCGTCCCGGGAAGCCCCAGCTTCGACAGGCTCATGCAGACGACCGTGTTCTCATTCCAAACCGGCTGGGCATCCACAAACATGATGTTCGGAAACGGCGTGCCGTAAGCGTTATCGATGATGAGCGGAATGTTTCGCGCCACTGCAAGACCGCTGAGCCTTTCCAACTCCCGATCAGACAGGACGTTCCCCGTCGGGTTCGTGGGCCGGGAAACACAGATGGCCCCGACGTCGTCCGCGATCTCAAGCCGGTCGAAATCGATGTGGTACTTGAACGTATGCTCGTCGATGCGCTCGATCAGCGGCTCCCAGGCGGCGAACAGATCGTGCGTCAGCCCCACGTCGCAGTACCCGATGTACTCGGGGATCAGAGGGAAGAGGACCTTCTTCCTCGACCCGTCCTCATACTCGCCAGCGAAGAGGTTGAACAGGATGAAAAAAGCGGACTGGCTTCCATTGGTCAGCGCGATGTTCCGCGGGCCGATCTCCCAGCCGAACTCGCGACGGAGCAGTTCCGCAACGGCCGTGATGAACCCGATGTTGCCTTGCGGTGGGTCGTACTCTCCCACGGCCCGCTCGAATCGGCCCCCGTCCTCAAGCATCGCCTCCATGCTCCGGCGAAAATAACGCTCGACCTCGGAGATGTGCGCGGGGTTGCCGCCCCCGAGCATGAAGACCTGATCCTTGCAGCAGAGCGCGGACCCGAGATCATCCATGAGCTGCCCGATCCCGGACCGAGCCGCCACCTTCCGGCCAAATCTGGATACGTTCATGGCACCGATATGTAGCCCGATACGCGCAGCGCGTCAACCGTTTTGCGGCGCACCGGGTGACAAAGAAGGCTGAGCGTCTCTCCTCAACCAGATCAGACCTGGACCGCCCGACGCGGTGCGAGGAAGTACAGCCACCTTTCGAGAACCCTCGTCCCCCGAATGGCCGCAGCGGCCTGGGCGTAGAGTTCCAGTTGCGCCCGGTAGACTTCCGCCCGTTTGCCGACTTCGTCTCTGGAAACATGGTCTGTCTTGAAATCGATCACCAGCAGCCCCTCGGGCGTCTGCACGAGTAGGTCGATCCAGCCCTGGACGACGATGATTTCCTCCGCCGTGCCGCTTTGCTGCGAGGCCGGACCACTCGATTCGCCAGCGGGTAAGCCATACGTAAACGACCACTCCTGCCAGATCGCGCTGCGCTCGTCACACACGAGGGAACCGAGCTTGCTCTCGAAGAACGCCAGGATGGCCTGCGCATCGACGCCCTCGGCAGTATTCTGCGGTATGGCGCCCGCTTTGACGAGGCGATCCATCGTCTTTTCAACGGCTTCGAGCGTGACGGGCTGTTTCAGATCGAGAGAGGAGATCACCAGGTGGGCAGCGGTGCCCACCACGCGCGCCCGGCGCGGGGCCCAGGCGTCAAGCCCGGAATCAACCAGAGCGACCGGCTGACGATCCAGCGCTTCAGAATAATCCCGCTGCATGTAGATGTCGTCCGGGTGTGTCAGTTCCGTAACGGAACTCTTGGCCGCCAGAGAAACCGCATGAGCGAACGGGTACTTCCATTCTATCGTGCTTCTGACCTGGGCCAACGTGCGGTGCCCGTCGCTGCGGACAGATGTCCTCTGCCTGGTGAAAAAGGAGGGCTTCGCCTTGTCCGACCGCAACGTCAGGATGGAGCGCGACAGGTCCTTCAGTTCATCGCCCTCGTGGAGGCGGAAGTCAAACAGCTTCTGATCTTGAGCCTGAGGGGCCAGGCCGGTGCGGAACGCCTCGTGCAGAACCCGCTGGTCGGACAGTCCGTACAGGACCCACTCGAGCGCGTTCTTGCAGGGCTTCAAGAGCCAAGCCGGAATGACTTCACCGCCGAGCAGCAATCCGTTCGCCAGGACCTTGCCGCAGTCGGTCCGCTTCTGGGAGGCGGTCAGGATCAGGCGGTCCCGGGCCCGGGTCGTCGCGACGTACAGGATTCGCATTTCCTCCGCCAACGCGGCCGCGAGCTTCTTTTCGCCAATCACTTGATGAGCCAGAGAACGGAGTTTCGTATTGGACTGGCGGTCAATGATCTGGAGGCCCACCGTGTCACTCGCATCCACGACCAGGTCGGCATAGATATCCCGCCGGTTGAATTGGGACTCGAGCTCCGCCAGGAAGACGACCGGGAACTCAAGCCCCTTGCTCTTGTGGACGCTGAGGATGCGCACGGCGTTGCCCGCAGCGCTGCCCGGCTGGGCGGGCGCCCAGTCCTGGCCCAAGTCCTGGAGCTTCTCGACGAATTCGATGAAGCGAGTCAGCGAAGCCCGTGCGGCGCTGCTGGCAAAGCCCTCGAACTGAATCGCACGATCGTGCAGCTTGAGCAGGTTGGCCTTGCGGGCCTGGCCGTTCGGCAGCGCCGAGACAGACGCGAGAAAATGCGTCTCGCGGTAAACGTTCCAGAGCAGATCGGCCAGATGGCCCCGACGGGCCTGGCCTCGCCATCGTTCGAGGGTATCGAGCACGTCAGCCAGTTTGCTCCGCAACGCCTCATCCGAGCCGTCGTCACGGTATTGGACGGCACAGGCATAGTAGTCGCCATGCGAGAGTTCCTTCCTCCCGTGAAGCCGGATCCGGGCCAGCTCCGTATCGGTCAGGCCGAAGAACGGGCTGCGAAGCACCGCTGCAAATTCGATATCGCGCTGTGGATTGTCGAGGACCTTGAGCAGACAGAGCACGTCGCTGATCTCCGTCGCCTCGAAGTACCCGGCGGTGGCGTCACAATTGACCGGAATGCCGGCCAAGCGGAACACCTCGACGTAGTCATTGGCCTTCTTGGCCAGAGAACGCATGAGCACCACAATGTCACGATAGGCGACGTCGCGGAATGCGTTGGCATCCTTGTCGAAGATTTGAAACTCCGGCCGGCCCGTCTCGGCGCCGACGATCTGTCGAATCCGCCGCGCGATCAACATGGCCTGCCGCCGGCGCGAACGGACAAGGTCCTCACCGCCTCCATCTTCGCTTTCCGCTGTATCCTCGCTCCCGGCATCCTGCTCCTTCGCCGTCTCATTGAGGATGTGCAACTCGACAATCGGCCGATTGGGCGCCGCTTTGGATGGCGTGCTGGAATCGTCCTGTGGTCCCGGCCTCAGATGAGCGGCCTCATCGTAGTCGATGCCGGCCAGCGACGACGTCATGATCCGGCCGAAAACCCTGTTCACAAAATCCAGGATGCCTTTCGCCGAGCGAAAGTTATAGTTCAGGTCCACCCGGATGCTATGGGAGAGGTCCTTGGGGTCGGCGGAGGCCGGCGCCAGGCGCTCCAGAAAGATCGTCGGCTCGGCCCCGCGCCAGCCATAGATGCTCTGCTTGACGTCACCAACGCCAAAGACGTTGTCGCCGGAGCTCAACGCATCAATGATCGCCTGCTGGACCGCGTTCACGTCCTGGTACTCGTCCACAAAGATGTGTCGGTATCGGTCCCGAAGAGCCAGCGCGACCTCCGAAGGCTTCAACGGCTCGTTTGATTGTACCTCCGCCGTCAGCAACGTCAGCGCATGACGCTCCAGATCGGCGAAATCCAAGCCATTCAGCGCCCGCTTCCGCTGGCCGTACAGATGATGGAACCTCCGAGCCAGCTCGATCAGAACCTTCGTCTGCAGGCCGGCAGACCGCCCCACGCGGTCCAGGTAATCGGGATTTACGACGGCCAACTCGCGTAAGCCGGTGAACTCGTCCATCGCTCTTTTTCTGAGGTCTTTAACGATCTCTCGGACAGTCTCGGGAAATCCCCGCAACTGAGGCGCCCTCGGCCTGTCCAAGTTACGGATCATCGCCGAGCATCCGTCCCAATCGCCGGAACGCAGCAAGTCGAGGCACGTTGTCACCGGACCGATGAGCTGCTCATCGAGAGCCTGCCCCCATCGGCCGTTCGGCAGCTCGGCCTCATGGAGGGCCTTCGCCTGCTGTAGTTGCGCGAGGATCGTATTGAGGCGGTCCTCAACCATCCGTATCTGTGCCTGCCCCAGGTCATTGGACAGCGGATCAGCCAGTCCAGCCAGATGCTGCGCGAGATCACACCAGCGATCCGGCAGGACGACACCTTCGAGAAAGCCGTTGAGCCGAATGACATCGACCAGAAAGCCGCCGTCGGCTCGCAGGTCCCGGCGAGCCAGAAGCTCGCCAAGCCCCTGAACCAGTTGCGGCTGCTGCCAAGCCCACTCGACTGTCTGCTCCAGCGTTTCGGCCTTCAGCAGCATGGCCTCGTCGGCATCAATGACGCGAAACGACGGATCGAGCGAAAGCTCATGAAAGTGCTCGCTGATGAGCCGCCGGCAGAACGCATGGATGGTGCTGACGTCGGCGCCTTGAAGCAGCAGGATCTGGCGGCCCAATCGCGGGTCCCCATTGCCGTGGAACGCGTCGCGGAGCTGCTGGGCGATCCGCGATCGCATCTGCTCGGCGGCGGCCTCGGTGAAGGTCAGCACCAGCATGCTCAAAACGTTGGCACAAGGCCCTTGCTCCGAGACAAGACTGACGCAGCGTCCTGAGAGAACGGCCGTTTTGCCGGTCCCGGCCGAAGCGGCGACGAGGACATTGCCGCCGCGAGCCAGAATGGCCCGCTCCTGCTGCTCCGTCCACTTGACTTTCCTGTCGGCGTTCATGCCTCGCACGTCCCCTCCAGCACTCCCAGCTTCCCGACCGAGGGCAGGAAGTGGTAGTCATTGATCTGCCAATCGAAACGACAGACCGCCTTATGGTCACAAGTCGCGCATGCCGATCGCGTGCCCAGACGATAGGGATGCACGTCAATCTCTCCTGAGACCATCCGTTCGACCAGGGCCAGGATCTTGGCCGTGGTGAACTGAAGGACCGCTTCAAAATTCTCCGGCTTCAGCGCTGCGCTCGTCGAATAGTATCCGTACTGCCCGTCTTTTGCCGTGACGGCGAAGTTGTAGAGCCTGCTCCAGTGAGAGCCTGCCTCGGGATCAAGGTGCTGGAAATATTCCCCATTGAAGAAGCCTCGGGCCTTCCGACGGAAGCGGTCCGCGGCGGCGCCGGACTCGTCCAGCGTCCCCCTGTCCGGCCGGACTTCGATGGGCATACAGAACGCACCGACAACGTCATCCACCGACGGCTCCGCCGCAGCGCGCACGGCCAGCAGGTACAGAGCAAGCTGCATGTTCAGGCCGTGACAGAGCTCAGACCAATCGAACTTCGCCGACGTCGCGGTGCTCTTATAGTCAAAGACCAGGGCCATTCTCCGGCCGTCGATCTCGCCGACGTCCAGCCGGTCGATCTTGCCGTCCAAGGCAAAGACCCGGCCGTCCGGCAACGTCAGCTCGAACGGGCCCAGACTCGCGCGCGCGTTGCGGACGTCTCCGAAACCCACCTCCGAGCCAATCGGGCGAAACGACCCGGCCCGCATCGTCTGCGCAACTTCCAGAACGCAGTCCTGCAGCACGGCGGCGGCGTTACCGATAATGAACGCATTGTGAGCGGAGCGCCCGATGAAGTTTCGAACGAAAGGATTCGTGGCCGTGAGCGCATCGATCTGCTCTCTCAGCAGCGTCGCAAGCCGCTCGTCTTCGACCGTACCGGCATCCTTCGCCTCCTGGGCAAGCCGTTTGTGGAACGCATCCAGAACGTCGTGGTAGAATCGCCCTAAGTCGAGCGGTTCGAGCTTGAATTCGCGCCGCGGCTGCAAATCGAGGATGTATCGCGCGAAGTGCCTGTAAGGACAGGCGGCAAAGGTCCCGAGCCGGGTCGCGGAGCCCCGCAGACGAAGGCCGAAGAGCTCGTCGACGACACCCGGCTCCAGCGATGCGCGATTGTCGTAGCCCAGGGCGGAGACGATTCGCTCGGCCATCGGTTTGTATCCAGCGTCCGACTGCATCGCTTCGAGCAACTCGGCCAGCTCGCCGGTGGCGCCGGCCTCGGGGCCGAAGGCGTCTCTGCCCAGCCGGCTGCACAGCAGCTCCCCGAGTTCCGAGGCGTTCCACACCTCCGACGGCCCCGACAGAGCATCCGACACGAACTCCTCCGACACGTCCTCGAACAGCGATTGCAGCTCATCGACGAAGTGCGACCGCATGATCGGGCTGCCCTTCTCATCCGCGCACGGGTAGCTGACGCACATGAACTTCGACGGCCTCGTGAAGGCGATGTACGCGAGGTATTGGCGATCAAGCAGGGATTGCGTGGAGGAAGGCGCGATCTGGAAATCGGCGGCCTCGGCGGTGTCACGATCCTCATCCGTCAACACGCCGGAACCGGCCAGCGGAGTGGGAAACTGCCTCTGCGTCGCCCCGAGCAGGAAGATCGCTTTGAGGTTCGGATGGCGGCTGCGCTCGATCATGCCGACGAGCACCTGATCCAGCTTCGGCGGAATGAATGCCAACGTCATCTGCGAGAAGGCCAACGTCAGCAGGCCGAAGGTATCCTGCGCCGTCATCTCCTGGGACTCGAAGATCTCGGCAAGGGCGTCGAAGATATCCACGAACGTATCGTAGAACTGCCGATGCTCGTCCGCAGCGGTCAGGTCTCCGCATTCGCGTGCTTCGTCGATCCATCCGCTCAGGGTCTGATGAACGCCGAGCCGATCCAGGAAGGAAAAGACGACGCGCGTGAACTCACCGGCCGTCAGTCTCTTCTCCAGGTCGCCATCGGGACATAATGCCTCTCGGAGCTCCAGCAGCGGCCCAATCGCCTCGCAACGAATCCGGTTGATCTCATCCTCGTCGAATTCCTCGTTCTCGGGATCCTGGAACCGCCAGGGTCCCGGCGACGCCCAGTCGCGCCCGTCCACGCCGAAGGCAAGACAATAGTTCTCCAGCGCATCGATGGCTGAGCGCTCCATCGGGACCAGGTCGGTCTTGAGCCAGGCGAAGATGTCGGCGTGGGCGAGCGCGCCCGTCACTGCCTGCAAAGCCGCACACACCAATTCGACCACTGGATGCTGATTGAGCGCCTTGGGCTTGTCGATGAAGAACGGAATCCCGTAGTCGTCGAAATAGGCGCGAACGTATTGCTCGTAGCCGTCGAGGTCGGAGGCCACCACGGCGATGTCGCGGTACCGACAGCCCTTCTCCCTGACCAGCCCAAGGATCTCTCGCGCCACGAACTGAATCTCCTGGCGCATGCTCGGTGCGGCAACGAGGCGAATGTCACCG
>CBFDDG010000161.1:0-9614 GCA_965603505.1 uncultured Phycisphaerae bacterium
GCCAGGACCTCCAGCGGCAAATCCGCCCACTGCCCGGTGAAAAGCGTTACAGGTCGTGCCATCTCGAAACCTCCTTATCTAAAAGACTCCAAGCTCTGCAAAGCGTCATTTCCTTATGGAAGAACGCTTACTGTCCTGTTTTTATTGCGAACTCACCTCATTGGCGGGCTCCCCTGGTACGAGCGTCTTTTTCCAGACGGACTTCCGGAAAAAAGGCCACCCTGCCCTCCGGGGCGCACCAAAGACGTGCCATTATACCGGCCGTCAACCCGCAAGCAACGCCATTTTTCCCGCCAAATTGGCCTCGGGATCCCACCGTATTTCCGGGGGTCGACACGTTCCCGGCACGTGGATCGTCACGTTAGACCCGGACCGGTCCCAGCGGATAGATTGCGCCAGGCCCAGCATCGTTACACTCGTATTTGAGGAACCCCCCACGTCCTTGACGACGAGCTTTCGCCGTAGGTGTTCTTATGATACTGCCGCCACGGCCCGTTCTTGGCCTTGTCGCCCTCGACGTTGCGCCGGTAACATTCGGAATACTGCCCGCGCACCGACCGCGCGGGCATGGATCGCCTTCCATGCTTGATTGATTCCCTCGGGGATCTGTGCTATCATAAAGGCAACGATCAACATGGACTGCGTGCCCGGAAGAAGATGATTGGGCCGGAAAGATGATGAGAACGCACAACGCCGTCACGCACGACCGCAGGGAGGAAACTCCGGAGGCGAAAGCCCGCTGGTTCCAGTCGCTGCCGCTCTCCGAACGGATGGAGATGCTCTGCTCGTTTACCGATCTGGCGTTGACCGTCAACCCCGCACTCCAGGAGCGCAAAGATGCTCAACCGGTTGCAGGACGTATTCAGGTCCTTTCAGCAACATGATGTGAAATACGTCGTGATTGGGGGGATCGCCTCCGTCCTGCACGGCGTGCCCCGCGCCACGTTCGACCTGGACATCCTGATCGAAGCCACGCCGGAGAATGCCGAGCGGCTGCTCCGTGCCTTTCTGGATGCCGGCATGGGCACCGCCGCGATGACTTCGGCCGCCGATCTGCTCGCCCACGAAATCACGATGTTCAAGGACCGCGTCCGCGTGGACGTGCAGACCTCCACGCCGGGCCTGACCTTCGAGGAGGCCTGGGCCCATCATCAGGTCGTCTCCTACCACGGCCAGACGTTTTTCATCTTGTCGCGCGAGGACCTGATCCGCTCCAAACGCGCCGCCGGCCGCGACGTCGACCTGGAGGACGTCCGCCTCCTCACAGCCGCAGAGCCCCCCGACGAAGGGCAACCCGCCCCGCCCGGCGAACCACCGCCCGAATCCCATTGACAATACGCAACAGCCGCCCAGACAAAACCTCTTCCGCACGGAACGACCCCATCTGCCCGCGGACAGAATCATAAACGCAAACCAGAACCGAATCCAACAAAACACCCTCGAACGCAAGCACCTCGTCCCACATGCCAGCTCCCGGTCTCTGAAACCGGTATCCGCGGCCTCCGGCTTTTCTTGTTTTCCCCTTATCTCGCCCTCCTCTCCGACCGATACAACGCGCAGCGGCAGATTCTTACACCTGTGATGAGACCACCAGACCGGCGGTTATTGGTTATGAGCGATTAGCGAGGAGCGCATTAGGTGAGGAACATCCTTTCTGACCGGGCTGGCAGCTCAGCGAGTCGGCAAGACCAGTCTTGCGGGAGAGAGAATATGTGCCAGAGAATGAACTGGGTTAGATTGCTGGGTCCGAAGAGATTCCGCGACTCGCACGAAAACGAGACCAATGGAAGCACGGAGACTCACAACAAAAAGAATGGAAGGACCCCGTTTCAGAAAGACATAGATCGAATCACCTTCTCGAGTTCTTTCAGGCGGTTGGGCCGTAAGACGCAGGTTCACCTATTATCCGAGAACGACCATATTCACACGCGTTTGTCCCACAGTCTGGAGGTCGCCTGTGTTGGACGAAGCCTGGGCGTTAAAATCGGCCATTGGCTGAAATACGAGAGAAAGGAAGAACCACTTCCTAAAGACTTCTCACCCTCGACAGTTGGGGAGATCGTCCAAGCCGCCTGTCTGGCTCACGATATTGGAAACCCCCCCTTTGGGCATGCCGCAGAGGAGGCAATTCGAGAATGGTTCAAGGAGAAACTCGCTGGCGAGACGAGATGGAATGCCTTGCTTGGCCCAGGAGAAATCGCAGACCTCAAGTGCTTTGACGGCAACGCCATGGCCTTTCGCGTTGTCACCTACAGAGAATTCCACGTAGGAAGAGGGGGTATGCGTCTGACATATCCCACACTGGGCGCGCTATTGAAGTATCCCTGGACTTCACATTTTGCTGAATCGCGGAAGAACAAGTTCAGTTGTCTCCAGACTGAATACGACCATCTGTGTGAACTCGCCGGTGGGCTTGGGCTAATCGAGAAGAAGCGAGAAACCAACGACCGCAAGGCGGAATATGCGCGTCATCCGCTCGCCTATCTTGTTGAGGCGGCAGACGACATATGTTATCGTGTGCTGGATATCGAAGACGCAATAGAACTACGATTGCTACCGGAAGACATCTTGTACGACCGCTTCCATCTGCTTGTTGATGGCGACCTAAGTGATGAGCAGCGCCATCTCCTGCGCGATTCCTCCATCTCGCCACCCACCAAGAACGGATTGATGCGCGGCAAGCTGATAGACCGTATGATCGACGAGGCTGTCGATGCATTCACTGAGCATTATGAGACAATTATGGACGGTCGTTTTGAAAGCAGTCTGTTTGAGAAGGCTAGCGGCAACAGCGTTTGTTTCGCGATCAGAGACCTCTATAAGCGGGAGCAACTGCGTACAACGATATACCAAAACCAACATAACGTCCCTCTGGAACTCGGTGTTTACAGTGTATTCCGCACTCTGCTGGAAACCTCGTTGGAGGCGGCGCAGGAGATTGTGGATGGCACCAAGGCCTCGTACAAGACACAGATCATACAACGCTTCTTCAAGTACAACCACAACGGCCAGACCGCCGGGAAGCACCTGTACCAAGTCCTTATGCCTTTTCTCGACTATATTACGGGCATGACAGATGAGTTTGCAACCTTCATAAACAAGCAACTGCTCGGCCTGGGCAATTGACCGCATGAACAGGAACCCGGGGGAAACAGGGGGCGCGTCTTGAATTAGGAATTAGGCCATCGGCAAGTTGGAGCTTGCCGATGATTCTGAGCCAACCGCCTGCCGGCAGCCTGCAAAGCAATAAACGCGTCCTCTTCTTCAAGAGCCGCACGGGCTAAGATCCATCGCAGATGACGGGACGCGCATGACCGATGAATATGCGACCTCCATAAACAAACAACTACTCGGCCTGGGTACTTGACCGTATGACCACTTACAGCTTCTTTGACGACTTGACAAGGGTTTCGGAAGCTCTATCATTGCGCTCGGGCAATGCGCGTTTCCCGGCCGACCGGCGAGCACGATAGGTGCTTGGGCAGCACGAGGCCGGGGACCGCCGAGATCGCGGTGCAATCGTATTGGAGCCGAGAGAGGCAGATTCATGAGCGCGAGGATACAACTGCATCGGGACGCGTTGGCGGAGTTCTGCCGCAAATGGCGGATCAGCGAGTTGTCCATTTTCGGTTCCGTGCTGCGAGACGATTTTGGCCCTGAGAGCGATCTCGACTTTCTCGTGAGTTTCGAGCCGGGAACGTCCCTGGACATAGACAGGCTGCTGGACATGAAAGAGGAGATGGAGGCTTGGTGCGGCCGCCCCGTCGATCTCGTGGAAAAAGAGGCCTTGCGGAACCCGTGGAGAAAATACGAGATTCTGAAAACGCGCGAGGTGATCTATGCGGCCTGACCCCGTGGCGATCTATGGCCGGCCTGCGGAATGTGCTGGCCCACGAATACGGTGAGATCCGCTACGAAATTCTCTGGGCCATCGTCCGGGATAAACTGAGGCCGCTGATTGCGCAATTGGAAGATATGGGTGTTGATAACCCACCACCGGTGTAGGAACCATAGGTCTTCAAAGACCGCGATCCGCCGGCGGACCAACAGCCTTCACGGTGCGCCGGGGACTGATTGTGATTGCGCCTGCACTCGGACCCTTAGCCGGACTGATCTTTGCGCTTCGCCTTCCTTTGTCTGAGTTTGCGGAGGAATTTGAGGTCTTCCTTGTCCTTCGGACGCCCTGCGGCCCGCTTCATCTGAATCAGATCGTCGAGAGAGGCAAACCACACGAAGGTCTGCCCGAATCTGGCCTTGACCTTGTTCGCCCAGACACGCTCGAACGTTGTCCCCTTCACAAAGGGATGAATATCCGTCTCAATGAGGTACTGGCGAATGAGCAGCTTCCTGGTGAGCAGATCTTCGACGCTCACATCCGACATGTCGTATCCAAACGCCTTGAGCGCGTCGCGGGCCCGCTCGGCATTTCGCGGCGTCGGTTCGATGAAGATATCGATGTCCAGCGTGGCACGGGAATACCCATGAACAGGAAAGGCGGTCGCCCCGATGATGACGAAGCGGACCTTACGTTCTTTTAATGATTTGAGTAGTTCTTCGACTTCCATGTCGCTTGCGCAGGGAGGCCATCTCACGGCTCTTGCGGAGCATCATCTCAAATCGCTGCTGAGTCGTCAGAGACGTCAGATAGTCCAGCTCGAACTCGATTTCCACACGCTCGTTGTCCGTTCGTCTTTTCAGCACAGCCATCGAATTCACCTTGGCCAATTGCAACGTGCTACTACCGCCCGTCACCGTCATTCTACAGCATTCAATCCGCTCGGGCAAGGATCAGGCCGTGCAATCGCGGGGCAATTGCGAGGGACAGAAACTCAACCTTTTCGTCTCCTTCGCTTGCCGGTTCAACGATCTTCGGGATCCGCCGCGCAGATGGATCGCCGACGCCAATCCAAAAGGTGGAACCGAGCGCACGCCTGAGCCGGACGGCTCAGGCTTTTTCGTAGGCCGTTAGGAAATCCTCACGGCTGATGTCCGACTGGCGGCAGATCGCCCGCAGGGTCGAGCCTTTGAGATGGGCATGATTGGGCATCGTCAGCGGTGTCGTCGTTCCGTCCGGGTTGCGCCTTCGTAGAGCAATGTGCTCCCTCTCACGGACAATCTCAAAGCCGAGCGTCTGGAGAGCACGTAAGACCCATGCCTTCGGCGCATCAACCGGGAACTTGGGCATCTCTACACCGTCGTCTCAGCAACGAAGGCCTCCAGGACAGGGCCGTCTTCACCATCCAGTATGTCGGACCCAAACGTCTCGACGTGAAACTTGAGGGCTGACTGTACGTCTTTGAGCGCCTCGTCGTAGGTGTCTCCCTCACCCACAACGATCCCTTTGACGCCAACCGGGTACGCGACATACCCATCGGGATGCTTCTCGATGATGATCTTGATCTGCTTCATGACATACACTCATTTCGCCGACAAGTCGCCCCGATACAGTATTCTATCCACTCTCCCCTTATCGGGGGATATGATACACCTTTGCCCACATGGGCGTCAACACCAAATGCCTGTCCTCGCCGAGAATCCCGAAGGGTAAAAGGAGATATTCGGCCTTCTGTCTCACCGCGAGGTCCGCTGTGGGGACGAACCGGTGGCTCTGATCTCGGCTATCATCATTTTGACATTCCGACGATTCCATCGGCTGTTGATGCCGGCGAAAAACGCCGATACAGAGAGGTGCGATGCATGGACTCGCTTTTCGGACGCGGGGGAACCCGGAACCCGGGGATTCGTGGATCACGTTTGACTTTGGGGACCCCGGCGTTATAATGGAGCATGGTCTTCGTGATTGAAGGGTGACGTTTCAAGAGCGCGGGAATCGGGCCTGCGACCCGTGGACGTGCCCACGAAGACCTCGGAGCCGGTGGAGCGTGGGTGCCTGGAGGTTGTTTCCGAAGTCACGCTGATTGGGAGAAGTGACATGAATGTCGTTGATGCGAGCGCGCGGATGGTGAAAGTGGGGCTGTTGGCAGTAGGGCTTGCCTTGATGGTTGGGGCCGTCGATGCGTTGGCGGCGGAAGCGCCGTCCGGGACGGAGGGCGTCGTCTCGCCTTCAGAGGCGCGGTCTGAACGGGCGGCGGCCGGGCCGAGATACGTTCCCGGCGAGGTCATCGTCAAGCTGAAAGACGGGCGGACCGGCGGGATCTCCATCCTGTCGGAGGATGCCGCCGTGCAGAGGGACGAGGCGACGTTGCTTCGTCTGGAGGCGGCATACGGTGCCCAGAAGAAGAGCCCGGTGTTTCGGCGAGTCCACGAGCAGTTGCGGTCGCAGGGCCCGTCGCCGGGAGGCGGACGGCTTGGCATTGCCTCTTTGCAGGCCCTCTCCGGTCGGCCGCGGCGAGATCTGCTGCGCTTCTATGTGCTCAAGACGCAGCGCGGCGTTCGGGCCGTCTGTGCCGAGCTGAACCGGGACCCCGACGTGGAATCCGCCCAGCCGAACTACATCTATCATATCTGCCGCACGCCGAACGATCCGGATTTTCCGGACCAGTATGCCCATCAATTGATCCAGATGGAGGACGCCTGGGACATTTCGACGGGCAGCCATGACACCGTCATCGCCATCCTCGGCACCGGCGTCGACGTCAACCACCCCGACCTCAAAGACAACATCTGGATCAATGAGGACGAGGACCCCAACAACGAAGTGGATGACGACGGCAACGGCTATGTGGACGATGTCCACGGCTGGAACTTCGAAGAATCCAACAACAATGTCGTCCCGGACGGCTACTATGATATCTCCAGCCATGAGACGCAGGTGGCCGGGGTCATTGCCGCCGTGGGCGATAATGACGAGGGGGTCAGCGGGGTCAACTGGCAGTGCAGCGTCATGGCGCTGCGGTTGAGTCTCGAACTAACCTCCGACGAGATTGCCGAGGCCCTTGATTACGCGACGGCCAACGGCGCCCGGGTCGTCAACATGAGCTTCGGCGGCGAGGCGACGGACCCGGAGATGGATGAGGTCATGGAGGCGGCGATTGACAACGCCTACGATCAGGGCGTTCTGCTGATCGCCAGCGCGGGCAACTCCGACACGAGCAAGCCGCACTTTCCTGCGGCGTACCATAACGTCATGGCCGTCGCCTCCACCAACGGTGAGGACTACAAGACCGGCCACAGCACGTTCGGGCTCTGGGTCGATATTGCCGCACCGGGCACGGACATCGTCACGACCACCCTCGATAACGAGTACATCGCCACCGCGGGGACGTCGTTCTCCGCACCGTACGTGGCGGCCGTGGCGACCCTGGTCCTGGCTCATCGGCCTGAGCTGACGCACATCGAGGTCCGCGCCATTCTGGAGAATACAGCCGACCCCGTGGACTACGGCGATCTCGATCCCGAGCTTGGCTATCTCGGCACGGGACGGGTCAACGCCTATGAGGCCCTGTTAGCCGCCGATCGCAAATGTCCGCTGGGCGAAATTGTCACGCCCGAGCCGGCACAGACGTTTGCCGCGGATGTCAACGCCATCGATGTGTCCGCGCTCGTGCATGGCGAGTCGTATGAGCTTGACTACCGGCTCTACGCGGACAGCGAGTGGACGCTCTTGAGCGAGGGCGTCCCGCCGGCCGACCCGAACGGGTTCGTGTCCCTGTCGATGGCGAATCCCGGGGTGGGGACATACGAGCTGCGTCTTCGCGTGAGCGGAGATGGGTATATACACACCGACCGCAAGATCTTCGGCATTGAGATGGCCTCGCCCCAGACCCATTGGCCCAGGCCGGATGAGACGGTGGAACTGGAGGATATGTGGGGCGAGTATTTCATCGGCAGTCCGATCTGTATGGATGTGGACGGAGACGGCGACAATGAGATCATCCAGTCTTCCCTGGACTTGTCCAGCTACTGGGGCGGCGGCGCGGTCGATATCTGGGGGGCGGATGGCAACTCGCTTCCCGGCTGGCCGGTGGAATTCGAGACTTTCTGGCCCTCCGCTACCGCGACAGGGGATATCGATGGCGACGGCGATTACGAGCTGGTGGTCGCCTCCGAGATCGATAATGCTGCGTACGCCTATCACGTGGAGAGCGGCAAAATCGTGGACGGCAACTGGCCTGCGCTGTTTGGCAGTTGGTCCGGCTATGTCTCGGCCGGTCCCGTCCTCGCCGACCTGGACAGCGACGGGGACAGCGAGATCATTATTGCCCTCGATGCCGAGTCGGGAGAAAGCGATGGATTGTACGCCTTCCAGGGTGACGGCAATCCCATGTGGCAGCGACGGTACACCTCGGAGGGCCCGATCAGCGTCGCCGATTTCGATGCGGATGGCGACGTGGAGATCTGCCTGAGCGGATACGGCCCGGGCCTGAGTCGGGTCTACACCTTCCTTCTCGACCACAAGGGACAGCAGCTCGAGAGATGGCGAGGCGGCAGCCCGAAGGGAACGGCCGTGGCCGATCTGGACGCCGATGGCACCCCGGAGATCGTGTTCTGCACCGACGAGGAAGTCATGGCGACCCATGCCGACGGGAGCACGGTCTGGAAGACAAGGGTGTTTGACGCGCTCGATGAGCCCGGGACGCTGAGCATCGGAGACCTGGACGGTGACGGACTCAGCGAGGTCTACGTGGCCACGTACATCGTCGAAGCGGACGGCTTCGCCTTCACACGCCTCTATGGCTTCGATCATGAAGGCCGCGACCTGGAGGACGCCGGGTTCCCCAAGATTGCCATGGGCCCGCCCACGGGCTGTGTTCCCCTGATCGCGGACGTTGACGGGGACGGACAACAGGAGTTGATCTTCGCCCCGGGGGGCGAGCCGATGATGGCATGGGAAGCCGACGGCTCGGTCACGCCGGGATTCCCCACGATGAACCTCAGCGCGGACTACGAGATCACCCCCGCGCTGGCTGACCTCGATGGGGATGGCGATCTGGAACTCATGATTGTTGCGGACGACTACCGCTTCCACGTCCTCGATCTACCCGCACCGTACGCGCCCGAGCTGATCGACTGGGGTATGGCCCGGCACGATCCGCAGAACAGCCGATGGACCCAGGCGGGACCGACGCTGGATCCCGTATCGGTGCCGGACGAGATCCAACCCGGCGAGCGACTGCACGTGCAGGCGACCGCCTCGAATCCGACAAACGGGCCGTTGCACTGGGCGGCCGGCAATCTTCCGGAAGGAGCATACTATGACGTGGACAGCCACACTCTCTTCTGGAAGCCCGCGGCCGACCAGGTGTTCCACACGTATAGGCTCTCGTTCTTCGTGACCAACGGCATCCGGCAGGACAGCCGGACCGTATCGGTGGCCGTGGTCCCGAACGCAATCTATTACACCAACATGGATGTCGATCCGAATTGGACGCTCGATGAAGGCTGGACCTGGGGCGCCCCGGCCGGCAAGGGTTCGTGGAAAGGCGACCCGAATTCCGGCCACACGGGCGACAACGTCGTCGGCTACGCCCTCGACGGTGACTACGCCGACAACCTGGCCGAGACGCGCTACGCCACGCTCGGCCCGATCAACTGCGAGGAATACAAGAATATCCATCTGAGCTTCTGGCGCTGGCTTGGCGTCGAATCACCATACGACTACGCCTGCGTGCAGGTCTCGAACGACGGCGTGACATGGACGGATCTCTGGACGA
>CBFDDG010000162.1:0-9541 GCA_965603505.1 uncultured Phycisphaerae bacterium
GTGGTGGGCGCGCGGGCGTTCTTCGTGATCCATTACTTCGACCAGTTTCGCGGCGATCCGCTGGGCTTCGTGGCGATCTGGAAGGGGGGCCTCGAGCTGATCGGGGGCGTCCTGTTAGCCATCGCCGTGATCCTGTTCTACATTTGGTATCACAAGCTGCCGATCCGTCATTACCTCGATGCGCTCGCGATCGGTCTGATGGTGGCGCTGGTGTTCGGCCGGATCGGATGCTTCCTGAACGGCTGTTGTTACGGCAAGCCCACGGAGTTGCCCTGGGGCGTCCGTTTCCCGTACGGTTCGTTCGCCTACCGCAGTCAGATCCGGCCCGACCCCGACCGCGGACGGCCGCTGCCGCACCTGCCGTTGCCCGAGGAGTACTTCGGCTACACCGACGAGCGGGGCGACTATTTTGCCGATCTCAAACCGTTGCGCCGTCTCACGCCCGAGCAAAGGGAACTTGTCACGCATGGTCAATATCGGTGCCTGCCGGTTCACCCGACGCAATTGTATTCCTCGGTGACTGCCGCGATCCTCTCTCTGGTTCTGTACGGCCTCTGGCGTCGCTCGAATCGTGCCGAGAAGTCCGGCCGATTCGGCTTTCTCACGAAGCCCGGCTCGACGTTCAGCGTCATGTTCATCCTCTACGGGATCATGCGCTTTTCCGTGGAGTTGCTGCGCGACGACAACCCGTTCGAGCTCGACGGCCTGACCATCTCCCAGCTTCTCAGCATCGGCTTGGCCCTTCTCGGCGCCGCTCTTGTGCTCTTCTTCGCCCGGAGCAAGCCGGAGACCCTCCCCGCATCCGCATCCCGATAACGTATTCCTCCTGGGGTGTGTGGACGACGACCGTGCCATTTGGTAGACTGTGAGTGTCGCCTGTTGATCGACGCGCATCGGCAAGGGTAGGAATTGGGCAGGTCGCATGCAGAAGAGAATTGCATTCGCACTTACCGCCGTGGCGACCGTACTCGTCGCCGTCCTTATCGTCTGGCTCTATTGGCGGCCGCTGCGGGCCGAGGATCTGCTGGCCGCCTATACAGAGCATCAGGATGTCGGCCAGCTCGAAATCGTCTACCCACAGGACGAGACGCTGTTTCCGCCGGAGATCCTCGCCCCGACGTTTCGGTGGAAGCCGGGGGCAGAGGGGGCCGTCGTGTGGCTCATTCACACGGAGTTCGGCGATGATCGTGCGCCGCTCAACGTTCTGAGTCGGCAGCCGCAGTGGACGCCGGAACCGGGGGAGTGGGAGCTTATCAAGAAATGCTCGACCGAGCAGAAGGCCCGCGTTCTCATCCTGGGCGCCACGGCGGGCAGGCATCCGAAAGTCGTCGCGGCCGGCACGGTCACCATCGGGACGTCGAAGGACGAGGTGGGGGCGCCGCTGTTCTATCGCGAGGTGAATTTGCCATTCGTCGATGCTGTGAAGGACCCCTCGCATATCCGCTGGCGCTTCGGGGCGATCTCCTCATCGCAGCCGCCGCCGGTGGTTCTTGAGGACCTGCCCGTGTGCGGGAACTGCCACTCGTTTCCACGAGACGGGCGGACCCTCGCCATGGACGTCGATTACGCCAACAGCAAAGGCTCTTACGTCATCGCCGCGATCCAGCCCCGGATGACTCTGGCCGCGAGCGATATCATCACCTGGAACGATTACCGAAAGGAGGATGGCGAGCAGACGTTCGGCCTGCTCTCGCAGATCTCGCCGGACGGTCGCTACGTGATCAGCACGGTGAAAGACAAGTCCGTGTTCGTGCCGATGCCCGACCTCGCCTTCTCCCAGTTGTTCTTCCCGGTCAAGGGGATCCTCTGCGTCTACGACCGGCAGACCGGGGCCTTCAGCGCCCTGCCCGGGGCGGACGATCCCGCATACGTCCAGAGCAACCCGAGCTGGAGCCCGGACGGCAAGTACATCGTCTTTGCCCGCAGCGAGGCGTACGACCTCGCGCAGACACAGGGCCAGGGCAAGGTGCTGCTGACACGCGCCGAGTGCAAGGAGTTCGTCGAGGACGGCAAGCCGTTCCTGTTCGATCTGTATCGGCTGCCGTTCAACGAGGGCCGGGGAGGGACGCCCGAGCCTATCCGGGGCGCATCGCACAACGGCATGAGCAATTACTTCGCCCGGTATTCGCCCGACGGGCGGTGGATTGTCTTCTGCAAGGCCCGGAGCTACATGCTGCTCCAGCGGGACAGCGAGCTGTATATCGTCCCGGCCGAGGGCGGCGAGCCGCGACGACTCCGTGCCAACACCGGACGCATGAACTCCTGGCATAGCTGGTCGCCGAACGGCAAGTGGCTCGTTTTCTCGTCCAAGGCATACTCGGATTACACGCAGCTCTTTCTCACCCATATCGACGCCGACGGCAATAGCAGTCCGCCCGTTCTGCTGTCGCATCTGACCGCTCCGGATCGGGCCGCGAACATCCCCGAATTCGTCGATGCCTCCTCCGATGCAATCGTCAAGATCCAGGAGCAGTTCCTCAACGATTACTCCTTCGTCCGTGCCGGCAACGAGTTCTATCGCCACGGAGATGCCGAGAACGCCATCGCGGAGTACCGCAATGCGCTGGCGCTGAACCCGGACAACGTCGAGGCGCACCAGAGGCTCGGCTTTCTCCTGTACCACGTGCAGGGTGCGGCTGACGAGGGAATGACCCACCTGTTGAGGGCGAACGAGCTCGATCCGGCCGACCCGCGGACCCTCCACGACCTGGGGATGACCTTCCTCCATCAGGGAAACGCCGAGAAGGCGATCCGGTGCCTGTCGGAGGCCCTTCGACGGATGCCAAACGGCCTGGATATGCAGTACAGTCCGGAGAGGATGCACTTTCAGCTCGGCCGGGCGTTTCTCGTCTCGGGCAAATCCGAGCAGGCGGAGGGCCATTTGCGGCACGTGCTCAAACTCAATCCGCGTCACGCTGCCGCCCATTACCAGCTCTCTGTGGCTCTGGCGGACCTGAGTCGGATGGACGAATCGCTGCGACATTACAGCAAGGCGATCGAGCTGGACCCGAGGACGGACACCTCCCCGGCGCTCCATCACCTGCTGGCCACGGACTATCTCCAGAAACGGCAGTTCCGGGAGGCCCTGCGGCACGAGCAGCGGGCCCTCGAACTGGCGCAGGCCTCGGGAGACCAGGCGGCTGTGACGAGAATTCAGGGCTATGTCGATTACTGCCGGCAGTTGGTCGAATCCGCGAGCCGGTAGGGTCGGCCCGCACGGCACATCGATCCGGCGAGTCCGATTGCTCCCATGGGACCGGTAATCGTGTGTCAGATGGGACGATTTCCCCTTGAACATTTTCCCGGATCGCCGATATTATAGGGAAGAAGACTTGCTTGCGAACGTGTATTTTGTTACAAGATAGTGTATGGGGTTATACGATCGAGATTACACGCAGTCTGAGTTCCGGCGGCAGCGTTTCGGCCCGCCTCAGATGCGCTTCAACGTGCCGCGACTATCCCCCGTGGTCAAGTGGCTGCTGATTGCGAATATCGCAATCTTCCTTCTCGGCATCTTTATCAAACCGCTGGGAACGGTCCTCGAGAATTGGTTCGCCGTCGCCCCGAGTTCGTGGGGCACCGCGCTGCAGCCCTGGAGGATCTTCACGTACCAGTTCCTCCACAGCCGTGACTATATCTGGCACATCTTCTTCAACATGATTGCGTTGTTCTTCCTGGGGCCACCGCTCGAGCGATACTGGGGCAGCCGCAAGTTTCTGCCGTTTTACCTGCTCTGCGGGGCGGTCGGGGGCGTGTTCTACACGCTGCTCGTCGGCGTCGGCTTTCTGGCCCCCGGTTCGATGATTGGGGCCTCCGGGTCCATTCTCGGATTGCTCTCCGCTTGCGCGATCCTGTTTCCCCAATTCGTCATCTTCGTGTTCTTCTTCCCCGTTCCGATCCGCGTGGCGGCCGTCGCCTTTGCCTTCATGTACTTTCTGCTGGTGGTGACGCGCAGCGGCGGCAACACCGGGGGTGAGGCGGCTCATCTGGCCGGCATGGCCGCCGGGGCGGCGTACGTCCTGCTGCTGGAGGGCAAATGGGGCCGGCTTACGATGAAGATGCGGGCCGGATCCTGGGAGAAGCAGTTGGAGGAAAGCCGCAGACTTCAGATCGAGGTCGACCGCATTCTGGCGAAGGTCCACCACTCCGGCCTGCACAGCCTCAGCAGTAAGGAAAAGAGGATCCTCAAGAAAGCCACGCGGGAAGAGCTCCGACGGCAGCAGATGTAGCGTCGTCGCTATGGACTGTCGCGCGTCTGCGGTCGCCAAGATTTTCCTCCTCTACCTCTTCCTCCTGCTCAGATTCGGCTTGCGATCCCAGGGATTCGCCGCTCGCGGGGTGTATTTCGGTCGGGCATCCTCTGCGGGCATCATGCCAACAACGGCCTGGAATTTTCGCATCGCGGTCGCGTCGTCGCGGTCGGTGCTGCCGATGAGGTTCTGCTCTTCCCACGGGTCGGCGCGCAGATCATAGAGCTGCGTGATCTTCGCTTGCTCATCGACCCAGACCTTATAGCGCTTGTCACGTATTACGCGGGAGGCATAGTCTGCTTGGCCTCGGATGCCTTGCTCGTCCAGCCTGGCCGCACCGTGCCCCAGCGCCATGATCCATTGGCGGGCCGAGTCCTCGGCCTCGCCCAACAGAACCGGTGCGATCGAGACGCCGTCGATTTGGACATCCCGAGGCGCGCTTGTACCGGCCAGTTCGGCGAACGTCGGCAGCAGGTCCGTGAAGTCCGTCAGCGCCTCGGTGACGGTACCGGCCGGCACGCGCCCGGGGCAGTTGACGATGAATGGGGCGCAGACGCCGGACTCGAGCTTCTTGGCCTTGCCCCCTTTGACCCGACGCCTTTTTCGCGCGCCGGTGATGCCGCCGCCGGAGCCGTTATCGGTGGTGAAGACGACGATCGTTCTGTCGCGGATGCCCAGTTCCTCCAGGGCGGCGACGAGTCGGCCGACCAGCTTGTCCGTGTAGCGGACCATCGCCTTGTGCCTGGCCATCTTCTCCGATGCCCCGGGCTCGTCGGGCGTGTGAACGAGCGGGCCGTGCGTCAGGCACATCGGGAAGTACAGAAACATGGGCTCGTCACAATGTCGCCGGGCAAAATCGATCAGGAACTTCGTGTAGATGTCCGGGCCGAACTCGCCGGCATAGGTCTTGCTCCCCGCCCGCGTATGGATGTACGGGTCCCAATATCGCTTGTCGCTGGGCGGGTTTCCGCCTTCGCCCCCGGTCCACATGCACCATTCGTCGAACCCGTGCCTGGCCATCGCGTCCGGCGTCACTCGGAAGTCGTTGATCTGCCACTTGCCCGCGGCGGCCGTCGCATAGCTCGCACCTTTGAGGACCTGCGCGACGGTGGTATGATGCTTCCAGTCGAAGTAACCCACGCCCCAGCGAGGCACGTCCCAATGATTGACCCAGCCGGTCCGCCAGGGGTACTGACCGGTCAGCAATGTCACACGCGTCGGCGTGCATTGGGGCATGGAATAGGCGTTCTCGAACCGCATCCCACCGGTCGCCAGCGCGTCGATATTCGGCGTCTCGATGTCCTCGGCCCCGCAGCAACTGATCCATTCCTTGCCCAGGTCGTCGACCATAATGAACAGGATGTTGGGCTTGTCGCCGGTCGGTGCGCCTTCGGTAGTTCGGGGCGACAGCGCCATCGTCGCCACGCTCAAGCCGGCCAGTTTCAGAAAGTCACGTCGTCGCATTCAATCACCTCTTTCTGTGGGGTGGCTTGTATGGCCCGTACTCGTCGCGCAGAAACTCCAGCCACCATTTGATGCCGGGGTCGTCCTTGCTCCCATCCCCTCCCGGTCTGTGGTTGGGCCCGCAGGGCGGGGCGCACTGGAGCCAGGTCGAGGCCAGCATGTATCCATCGCCCCGGGATAGATGTTCGACGGTCTGTTTCCTTTGGTCGGCCTTCATGGCCTCGGTGTACAAGCCGATATTGATGTAGTTGTAGGTGCCCTCCCGTTTGCTGTAGCTGCCCCAATATCCGCCGGGCGCGTTCTTGGGTGTTGCCTCGCTGTCGAGGTAGGGCTTGCCCGCAACCTTCTTGGCGAAGTGAATGCCCAAGTCTGCCTCGACCGGCGGCTTGCCTCTGAAGTTCGTCGCAATCACGCAGCACGGGTCTATGGCCTTGCCGATCCGAACCATCTGGCGAGGGTCGAAGCCTTTGGCCCTCTGAGCCATTCCCTCGTTGTCGATGTCCACAAAGACGTTGCGATAGTCGTTCTCCTTCAGCCAGGCCACCGTGCTCTCGACGGCCCGGTTCGCCTCGGCTTGGGTCCAGTTCTCCCATTTGCCCCTGGAGTTGCCCCAATACAGACACCCAACAAGGACGATCATGCCGCGTCGGTCGGCCGCCTCGATAATCCGACCCATCCGCGCCGTGTAGACGGGATTCAGCGTCCCATCCTCGTTATAGCCTTTCACGTCCCCGAACCGCGACCCCATGAAGTACACGCTGACGGTATTGACGCCGTACCCGGCGAACGGATCGAGATGATCGATCAATTCCTGGGCCGCGTCATCGGAGACCAGCGCATTGGAGCAGCGCAGACCTCTCACGAGCACCTCCTGGCCATTGAGATACGTCTTTTCCCCATGAACTGAAAAGACATAACCACCTGTCACGCCCCGTTCAGTCGGAGATGAAAGGCACAAGACAAGAATCATCCAGGCTGCTGTCAGCATCGCGAACTCCTTGACTGTCTGCGGCCGAGTACGGGCTTTTCTATCCTCTCACTGTGCGAACGTCAATCGGTTGCCTCTTGCCACGACATAGGTGAACCGGTACGCTTTGGGGAGGGTAATGTCAGTGGTACGGGCTCCGGGGTGTGCCGTGAGATGGGCAAGGTAACCTCTTCGAGCATTTAGAGCGAAGACCTATGGACGGGAAGAACAAACCACGGCGAATCCTGCTGAAGCAGGTGATGATGCGTCGGGTCCTGCTGGCGCTGGTGCCGCCGTTGGCGGGGGCGATCTACTTCTTCGGCTGGCGCAGCCTGTTCGTGGTCCTCTGGGCGGCGGTGGTTGGCTTCGTCGTGGAGTATATCTTCGCCCGTCTTCGCAAGGAGCCGGTGAGCGAGGCGGTCTTCGTGACGACGACGATCTACGCCCTGGTCATGCCGCCGACGGTTCCGTGGCACGTCCTGACGATCGGTGCGGCCTTCGCCGTGATGTTCGCGAAGGAGATCTTCGGCGGGTACGGGCGCAATATCTTCAACCCGGCCATGGCGGGGCGGTGCTTTGTCTACGTCTGTTTTCCGGTCGCCCTGACGGCGGCGTGGGCGCCTGCCGCCGACGGCCTCCGGGGCGCCCTGGACCGCTGGACGACGGTGCCGGGTCCCGATGCCGTCACGAGCGCCACGCCGATGGCCTATCTCAAGCAGGGGCGGATGGTCCTGGTTTCGCAGGCCCCGGCCGTCGCCCGGCCGCCCTTCGAGGTCCCGGAAGGCCAGACGGTTCGCATCGACCGAAGCGCCTTCTGGCGGCTGCAACTGTTCGGGCGAATCAGCGGCACGATGGGTGTCACCAGCGCGCTCCTGATCCTCCTCGGCGGGGCCTACCTCTTCTACACCAGGACGGCGAGTCGAACCATTATCCTCTGGCTGATCGGGACGTACGCTGTCTTGAATCAGCTTCTCTACTGGGCGGGGGTTCCGCCCGTTCCGATGGCGCCGACGGCCGTACTCGGCGGCGGCTTCCTGTTCGGCGCGTTCTACATGGCGACCGATCCGGTCAGTTCGCCGCGGACGGAGCTTGGCCGGGTCATTTACGCGGTGATCATCGCCGTTTGCACGGTCGTGATCAGGAACTTCTCGATCTTCAATGGCGGTCTGATGTTCTCGATCCTGATCGGCAACATGTTCGCTCCGATCATCGACTACGCGGTTCAGGCCCGTACGAGCGGCCGGCGGGCGAAAACGGCAGGAGGGGGCTGATGCGAGAGAAGCGGTGGTTCCCCATCCTCTACATGTTCCTCGTGACGGCGGCGTTCAGTTCCGTCGTCATCGGTTTCACGGCCGTCACGCGGGAGCGGGTCGAGGCGAACGAGCGGCTTGCGTTCGAGGCCGCCGTCTTAGCGGTCCTGCCCGGCGTGTATGAGCCCGGACTGGGCGGCGCGGAGGTCCATCGCCGGTTCGTCGAGCAGGTGAGCGAGCCGGACGACGCATCCGGCGGCGCGTACACCTTGCGACAGGGCGGGCAGATCGCGGCCTATGCGCTGCCGTTCGACGGTCAAGGATTCTGGGCGCCGATCCGAGGCCTCATCGGCATCGCGGCCGACGGAAAAACTGTCACGGGAATCTCATTCTACGAGCAGACGGAGACGCCGGGGCTCGGCGCCGAGATTGTCAAACCCGCGTTCCGCAGCCAGTTCGAGAACAGGAAGCTCTCGCGCCAGGGACCGCCCATCAACATGAAGCGACCCGGCGCGGAACTCGACGAGAACGACGTGCACGCCGTCACCGGGGCCACACAGACGAGCGTGCGGCTCGAAGCCATTATCAATCGAGCCGTGAGCGAGTGGCGGTCGCAAGTCGGGAAGGGGGGGGAATAATGGCGCCGCCCGTCGCGAAATCCGACATGACGAAGATCGCGCTACAAGGCCTGTGGCGGGACAATCCCATCTTCCGACAGGTCCTCGGGATCTGCAGCACGCTGGCCGTGACGAACCTCGTGGCGAATACCCTCGTGATGTGCACGGCGCTGGTCTTCACGTTGTCGCTCAGTGCAGCCACGGTCTCCATTCTGCGGACGCTCACCCCGCGGAACATCCGCATGATGGTCGAGACGTTGATCATCGCGTTCTATGTGATCATCGTGGACGTCGTGCTCGGCGCGTACTGGCCCGCGATGCGAGCCAACCTCGGCCCGTACGTCGGTCTGATCATCACGAACTGCATCGTCATGGGCCGGTGCGAAGCCTACGGCAACAGCCATCCGCCGGGCGAGGCATTCCTCGACGGGCTCTTCAACGCGATGGGCTACTCATTCATTCTGCTGATCGTCGCCACGTTTCGCGAGGTCCTTGGGCTCGGGACGTTTCTCGGCTCGCCGGTGCCCTTCTTCGGCGGGCCGGCGTGGGACAAGTGGGTCATCATGGTCATGCCGCCCGGCGCCTTCTTCATGCTCGCCATCGTGGTCTGGGTCTTCCGGTCGATTCAGCCGGCAAAGGAGGAAAAAGCGAAATGAGTGTCGGAGCGGAAATCGGGCAGGCCTGTGTCGTGGCGATCTCAGCCGTCTTCACGCAGAACATCCTCTTGGCCTACTTCCTGGGTCTGTGCCCGTTCATCGGCGTCTCGCGTGAGATCAGGGCGGCCTTCGGCCTGGGCATCGCCGTGATCTTCGTGCTCACGTGCACGGTCCTGCTGAACTGGATCGCCTATCACTACATCCTCGTGCCGCTGAATCTGGAGTTCTTCCGGTTCATCCTGTTCATCATCATTATCGCGGCGTTCGTGCAGCTCGTGGAGATGGTCATCGAGCGGTATTCGCCGTTCCTGTACCAGCAGCTCGGCGTGTTCCTGCC
>CBFDDG010000163.1:0-9487 GCA_965603505.1 uncultured Phycisphaerae bacterium
CGGGCGCGTGTCGAATCCATGAGAAGCGCGCTTGGCGCGTGAAATAGGCGAATCCATCAAGGCCGGCAACACTTTAGAATTAAAGGTGTGCGGTCCCTTTATTTAGGACATATTGATGCCTAGACCGAATCGTATCACTTTAGGTGGCTATATTCACCACGTCTTGAATCGGTCTAATGGCCGATTGAGGATATTTAAGAAATAGGGTGATTTCCTAGCATTCGAACAGATATTGGCTGAAGGTATTGAGCGTCTCGGCATGCGTATCTGTGGATATTGCATCATGAGCAGCCACTGGCATTTGCTGTTATGGCCAGAACACGATGGGGAGCTATCTCACTTCATGCGGTGGATTACGCTCACACATACATTGCTCAAGAAGAACTCAATCATCTGAACAATAGCATTAAACGTGGAGCTCCTTTAGGTGAATCCACCTGGGCTCGGAAGACAGCAATAGCAATGAATATCGAATCCACAATGAATCCAAGAGGCCGGCCCAAAAAAGGGACCGCACACCTTTATCCCCCTCCAAAATGCCTTGACTCTTTTGAGGAGAACAGTAATACCTCCTTATGAGTCCGTCGGCACGGACCTCGGCCCGCAGATCCGAGTATGTGGCAGATAGATCTCAGAAATTCAAGGAGTGTTGTCTCATGTTTGCATTGAGAGAAAGTCTCTGTTATCTCTGCTTTCTTGCCCTCCTTGTTCACGCGCTCTTGAGCTGCTCACGCTCTCATGCCGACGAGGAGAACTTTCCTGCGGAGAATGACATCTTCACCATCGGCATGGTCAGCCTCGATCATATTGACAAGTGCGGCGTGAATGTCTTGGGATGGTCCGGGTCGCTCCAGAGGCCGGAGCAGCGCAAGTGGCTCGCGAGGTGCGTCGATTTCGCCAAGCGCCATCAGATGCGCGTGATTATGAGCCTGTCCATATTCGACGCCGAATGGGAAACCTACGAACAGCGGCCGGAGTTGGCTGCCACCTGCTGCAAGGATATCGAAGGCAATAACATCATCGTTGATTGGGAAACGCAAAGCCCCGACCAGCCGATGTACTGGGGCTGCACCAACAATCCAACATACAGACAATTCTGGATCGAGGTGGCGAAGAACAACGTGGATCTCGGCGCGCAGGGGATCATCGCCGATGAGATGCAGGGCACATCGGGCGTGATATGGCACGATGGCGGCTGCTACTGCAAGCATTGCGAGAAGGGATTTCGAGAGTTCCTCCGGAAGAACTGCGACGCCGAGACTCTCAAGAAACACGGCATAGAGAGCATCGACGAGTTCTCCTATCGCCATCTCGTCCGCAGCAAGGCGTCCGCGAAGCGCGAAGAGCTTATAGAGCTCGTCCGACAGGGGAAGGTCCCGCTCTTGGACGAATATGAAAGGTATCAGCAGTTGGCGTCCAGGGAGTATTTGCGACAGCTCGTGCGGGAGGCGAAATCGTACGCTCAGGAAAAGTATGGCCGGAGTATCACCTTCTCTGCGAACACCTATGACCTTGCCCCCTCGACAGCGTATTACCTCGATCTGTTGGATTACTTCAGCGTCGAGACGCCGTATGTCGAGCGATACCGGTATCCGCCGCATCGGCGCGTGCTGCCATATTTTCGCATATCGGAAGCCCTCGGCAAGCCGAGCATCGCGCTGCTCTGCATTCGCAGCGGCGCGGACTTCAACCAGCGCGGAGGTCTGCCGAACCTGCAATGCCTCCATATCGCCGAGGCATACGCATCGGGAAACAATACCTTTCTTCCCGACAGCGTCTACGCCTGGAGCGAGGAGACCGGCTCCGATGATTACGTGGGCGACGTCGATGCAATGGCGCCGGTTTGCCGCTTCGTCCGCGGCAGCGATTTCTATGCCGGCTCGCGTCCCTGGGGGGCGAAGATCGCGCTGCTATACCTGGCCGACTCAGCGCTGAAGTCCTGGCACTACTGGAATAGCTTTGCCGGAGGCTGCTGGCTGCTTGACGATGCCCATCTGCCTTTCGATGTGGTCATTTCAGGGGACGGCGAGCTTATTAAGCAGAAGCTCGATCTCGCAGAGCTGCAGCGCTACGAGGCGATCCTTCTAACAGGAGGCGCGCAGCCCTGCGAACATGAGGTCGCCGTGATTCAGGAGTATGTCCAGGCCGGAGGACGAGCACTATGGCTTGGGGGAGATCGAAAGCACGCGCTTGCGGCTGCCGGAGCAATCATCAAGGACGGCATGGGAGCGAAGCGGTTCGAAGGAGATAAAACTCAGGCCGCCGCGGAGGTCACCGAGCGGCTCGGAGAAGCAGCAAGCAAGGTGTTTGAGTTTCGCGGGTCCTCAACGTGCACGGTCCTTCCGAGGATTCTGCCGAATGGCACAATCGTCGTGCACTTCCTCAATTTCGATTATGATGTCAATGCCGATTCCTTCCGACCGGCAGCGCCGAGCGTCCTGCGGATCAAGCCTGACAGGGACCTTGGGCAACCGAAGGGCGCGTTCCTGACTCCGCAAACGAGTAAAGCGGGTGACCTTGAAGTGCCATCCAAGGACGGATGGCTGGAGGTGAACGTGCCCGAATTCGATGTATACGCCGTCCTCCTCATTGGCGAGCAGGGCGTTGTTGAGGACAGCGTGAAAAAGACGGAACACGCCATGTCCCGGCCACTCGTGCAGCCGAAGAAGATGAAGATTGATCGGGATGCCCGCGATTGGGTGGCGATTGCCCCGAAGTTGCCCCATGGCATCAAAGTGGCCCTTGATGACGATGGTCTGTACTTTTATGTGCCGAGCGAAGACCCGCGCAAGTTTCAATCGGCTATGTTTGAGATAGATTCGAACGGCGACAGCCAGCCGGACATGGGATATTATGCCGACCGCTGGGGCGGAACGCCAAGCAAGTGGAGTCCCGAGAGCATTTACATGGGCCGAGGCCGTGCGGCGCGATGTGAACGCGGCCTGGAGTTCAAGATTCCCGGCAGCGCCCTTGGGCCTCTGGAGCGCCCGCAGGTGCGAATGACGATACTGAACGGTGAGAAGCAGGACGGCCGCTGGGAAGGATTCTGATCTCCCGCGCGGCGTTATCAGGCCCGCCGTCGCCGCAGACCCACGACGAATGCACCGGCGACGGCATTGTCATGACTCGCGACGGGGGAAAGACATGGACGTCCATCAACGGCACCGGGCTCACGTGCAAGAAGGTCGCCCGCATCGTCGTCGACCCTCACGACCCCAATCGCCTCTACCTCGGCACCACAGGCAACGGCGTGTTCGTCGGGCGCGTGTCGAATCCATGAGAAGCGCGCTTGGCGCGTGAAATAGGCGAATCCGAAGGGCCGAAAGAAGATCGTTCGGTCCTTTGAGGTCCTCTATGAATAGGACGACTTGCTTCAGAATGATTCAATTAAGAATATGTGTTTGCGTTGGATAGGAGGCCGATCATGAGAGTATCTGCAAGCATCGCATTGAGATGGAAATCATCGTGGACGCCCATGGCCCGGAAGAGCAGGCGGTGGGAGAGACATGGCCTTGCGGTCCCGCAGTCGCAAATTTGCGGAAGGAAGGATAATGACGCAATCGCTACTCGGAAAGGCGGCCGTCGTGACCGGAGCGGCGGGTAACGGCATGGGCCGGAGCATTGCCTTCCTCTGCTCGGAGTCCGGCAACTTCATCTCGGGCGCCGTGCTCCCGTACATGTATCGATGATACTGAAGGTGAGCACGGAATGCGTGTGAAGATGCGATCGGAAAGGCGAGGCCTTTCCAGTGCCACGGTCTGCGGATGTGGCCGATTGCCGCACAAAGGGATGGACGAGGAGTCCATATAATGTTATACTGAACTCAAAACCGTAGAAGGAGTTTGGTTATGCCGGTGATCGCGCGTTTCTACGGCATTCTGATCAAGATGTATTTCAGCCAGAGCGAGCATGGGATTGCGCACTTTCACGCGGTCTACGGAGAATTCAACGGCGTTTTCAATATCGAGACTCTGGAGATGATGGAAGGTGATTTTCCACCCAGAGCCCAGCAGTTAGTCAATGAGTGGGCGTCGCAATATCAGCAGGAACTTTTGCGGATGTGGCAGACCAACGAATATAGACGTTTGCCTGGTTTGGAGTAGAGAAATGGTCGTCCCGAAGATTCAATCGGTCAAGCCGCTGGAAGGGATGCAGTTGTTTGTGAAGTTCGTAAATGGTGTAGAGAGAGTCTACGATTGCAGTCAATTACTGCATTTGGAAATGTTCCAGGTGCTTAAGAATAGAGCATTGTTCAAGTCGGTAAGAGTCGATTCCGGCGGGTATGGTGTTTCCTGGGGCGACGATGCGGATTTGAGCGAATACGAATTGTGGGTCAACGGCAAGGAACCTGCATTGGCCGGGCAGTTCCCAAGTCCCAACGCGGGCTAACGCTTTGTGCCGGCGCACAGGCCAGGATGGCGCCCTCGTCCCAGCGGATTCAGCCTCGGAACCGGGTTTTATACTCTGTCCCTTCTCCGCTAAGAGCCACCACCGTACCACTAATGCTCGCCGTCAGGCACCGGGCAAAGGGCGAGCGTTGATATGGCCAGAGCCAAGAAGAACGCTGACCGCGAACATCGCATTGAGATGGAAATCATCGTGGACGCCAATGGCCCGGGACGGGAGGCGACGGGAGAGACGCGGCCTCGCGATCCCTCTGTCGAGAATTTGCGGAAGGAAGGACAATGACGCAATCGCTGTTTGGAAAGACGGCCGTCGTGACCGGAGCCGCCGGGAACGGCATGGGCCGGAGTATTGCGCTGACTCTGGCGCGAGAGGGTGCGAATGTTGTCGTCAACTATCTGACGAGTGAGGACAGTGCGGCGGCGATTGTCCGGCATATCGAGAGTCAGGGCGGAGCGGCTGTCGCCTGCCGGGCGGACATCACTCGGCAGGATCAGTGCAAGGCGCTCGTTGATGCTACAATAGAGAGGTTCCGCCAGGTTGACATTTGTATCATCGGCCCCGGTGCGGGATGGCGTCAGGAGCCGATCGACCAGCTCGACTCGGCTGCTGCCCTGGATGACGCTCATAAGGAATTGGCGCCGATCTATCATCTTATGCCGCTTGTGCTGCCTGGAATGTACGAGCGGAAGTGGGGTCGCGTGATCGCCATCGCCCTCACGCCGCCTTACAACTCTCCTGCCTACGCGTATAACATTGCCAAGGCGGCGCGCACGGAGGCGATGCTGATTGCTCGCGATGCGGCCTGGCAGCACGGCGTTACGGTCAACACGATAGGGCCGGGGCCGGTGCCTGCGCTGAAGACCCTTGACGCCGCCATCAAGCAGTGCGCGCACGGGCCCGCGTGGCAGACCCGCCGCACGACGTCCCCGCAAGACATCGCCGAAGGGATTGCCTTCCTCTGCTCAGAGTCCGCCAACTTCATCTCGGGAGCAGTGCTCCCGTATATGTATCGATGATACAGGGAATGTGAGCATGAGATGATTGTCGAAATAGCTTTGGGAGACCGAAGGCTTGCGGTCTCCCTGGTGCAACTGAAGCCAACCGCCAAGGCGGCCAAGGAGACGAAAGAGGCCGTTCCGGACTGACATTCCTGGGTGGAACAGAGGTATCTGCTCTGAGCAGCGGAGCCGGGCAAACCCTTTCCGGTAGGTTGTTGCTTTGTTCGGCATATCGTGGTATGCTTCGGGCCATGGTCGACGTGGGAAGAAAGGAAACCGTTGAAGCAGGCTGATGACATTCCGATTCCGCCAATACAGCGTGAGGCCCTGAGCCAGATCAAGCGAAGGCTACCGGAGAAGCTCGATATTCGAATGTTGGTGCTATATGGCTCGTTCGCTCGCGGTCAGGCGGATGAGGAGTCGGACGTGGATTTACTCATCGTGACGGGACGGCCCCTCACACGTTTTGAGCGTCACGAGATCACCGATGTCGCCTTTGAAGTGAACCTTCAGTACGACACCAACTTCAGTACGCTGGTTGTCGATCTCAAATCATGGGAAAGCGGCATGTTTTCGGTCCTGCCGATACGGGATGAGATCATTCGGGATGGTATCCAGGTATGACGGCGGAGAACGAACGTTCGGAAATGGTTCGGTACTGGTGGTCCAGATCTCTGGACAGTCTGGCCTCTGCCCGGCGGGAGGTCGAGGCGGGATCGTACGCCTTCGCCATGAATCGGCTTTATTATGCCGCCTTCTACAGTGTCTCTGCCGCATTGCTTGAGCGGGAACAATCATTCAAGAAACACTCCGGAGTCCGTGCAGCTTTTATCGCCAGTTCATCAAGACGGGCGTTCTCGATGCGAAGTGGGGGCGTTTGTACGATCAGCTTTTCGAGGATCGGCAGGAAGGGGACTACGTTGTCTTCGTCTCTTTCGAGCCGGAATACGTGCGGATGCAGTTGGGCCAATGCTCGGAGTTCCTGCACGAATTAGGCAGACTACTGTCATCCTTGCGGGAGTTCCAGTAGCCTGGATTATCGCCTTCTCCTCCGAAAGTTCCCACTTGGCGTTCCATAGAGCGCCACAGTAGCATTTTGTATCGTACGAGCAAGATTGCGAAGTACTGGAGAACTCGCTCATGAAAGTGACGTATGACCGCGAGACGGATACGCTGACTGTTGTTCTCACGGATACCCCCGTTGCCGAAAGTGACGAAGACAAGCCGGGAGTGATTCTGGATTACGATGCCTCCGGCAACCTGGTGTCGCTGGAGATCCTTGACGCTTCACGTCGTGTCATGCTCCCGACACGGATCGAGTATCAAGTCGCCCCATCGCCGCCGTAACCGGCGGACCCGCCGGGCGCTCATCCAAGATCCGTGTCGTTCGTCGAAATCCGTGGGCGGGGCGAGGTCGCACCGGGGGCGAAGGGTTCCTATCGGGCGATTCAGAGGGAGCTTGTGCGCTTGGGGTTCTCCGTGCCGCGCATGCGGCATTTCCATAGGAGGGTGTGTGCTTGACAGGCCCTATCGGGCTCCCGATCGGGCGGCTCGGCGGCGCTCGCCTTCCTTGAGGAGGCGCTTGCGGATGCGGATCGAGCTGGGACAGATCTCGATCAGCTCGTCCTGCTGGACGTATTCGAGGTGGGCTTCGAGGCTCATGATGCGAGCTGGGCGGACCCTGGCGGCGTCGTCTTTCGTCGAGGAGCGGACGTTCGTCAACTGCTTGGCCTTCGTGGCGTTGACGACGATGTCGTCGTCCTTGCAGTGCTCGCCGACGACCTGGCCTTCGTAAACCTTCTCGCCCGGGCGGACGAAGAAGATCCCGCGGCTGTAGAGGGCGTCGAGCGCGTAGGCGGTCACCGTGCCCATTTCGCTGGCGACCATCACGCCAGCCTGCCGCTCCGGGATCGAGCCGCGCATCGGCTCGTACCGCTCGTACGTGTGGTGCATCACCGCACGGCCCTGCGTGGCCGTCAGGATCCGTGCGTTCAGGCCGAACAGGCCGCGCGACGGGATCATGAACTCCATGTGCACGTAATTGCTGGTCCCGCTCTTGGAATCCATCCTCATTAGTTCGCTGCGGCGGGTGCCGATCAGGCTCATCACGGCGTTCTGGCAATCCGCCGGGCACTCGATCACCAGCCGCTCGATCGGTTCCTGGCGGTAGCCGTCCTTCATGCGAACGATGACCTGCGGCTTGCCCACGCAGACCTCGTAGCCCTCCCGCCGCATGTTCTCCAGCAGGATGCCGAGGTGCATCAGCCCCCGGCCGGAGATAATGAACTCATCGGCGCTTCGCCCCGGCTCGACGCGCAGCGCCACGTTCGTTTGCAGCTCTTTCTCCAGCCGGGCGCGCAGTTGCAGCGAGGTGACGTACTTGCCATCCTGGCCGGCGAACGGGCCGTTGTTGACCTGGAAGGTCATGCTCATCGTCGGCTCGTCAATGGCCACAATCGGCAACGCGCTCGGCTCATCCGGGCAGGCGATCGTGTCGCCGATATCGATCGGGTCCAGGCCGGCCACGGCGCAGATGTCCCCGGCCTCGACCTCCGTCGCCCGCTTCTTGCCAAGCCCTTCGAACTCATACAACTGCACGACCTTCTGCTGCGTATGGCGGCCCTGCTTGTCGATCACGGCTACCGGCTGGGCCTGGATGAGCCGGCCCGCGAAGACCTTGCCGATGACCACGCGCCCGACGTAGTCGGAGTATTCGAGCGAGGTCACCAGCATCTGCAGCGGCTTGTCGGGATCGGCCCTGGACGCCGGGACGGACCGGATGATCGCGTCGTAGACCGGCTTGAGGTCCCGGTTCGGACGGGCGAGGTCCGTCGTCGCCCAGCCTTCCTTGGCCGAAGCGTAAATGATCGGGAAGTCGAGCGAGTCGTCGTTGGCCTGGAGCTCGACGAACAGGTCGAACACCTCATTGACCACGTCCTCGGGCCGGGAATCCGGGCGGTCCACCTTGTTAACCACGAGGATCGGCTTGAGGCCGTGGTGCAGGGCCTTGCCCAACACGAACCGCGTCTGCGGCATGGGCCCGTCGAAGGCGTCGACGACGAGCAGCACGCCGTCGGTCATCTTCAGCACCCGCTCGACCTCGCCGCCGAAATCGGCGTGGCCGGGCGTGTCCACGATATTGATCTTGTACGCGCGGCCGTCGGCGTCGATGTACTGGATCGCGCAGTTCTTGCTCAGGATCGTGATGCCGCGCTCGCGTTCGAGCGGGTCGGAGTCCATGATCAGGCCATGCTCGCCGCCGGCCAGCCGGTCCAGCTCCTCATTGCGGAACATGCCGGACTGGTACAGAAGCTGGTCCACCAGCGTCGTCTTGCCATGGTCGACGTGGGCGATAATCGCCACGTTGCGTATCGTTTCTGCGTACATCTGTCGTAATCCTCTGATTGTCTATCTGCCTGGAATCCCAACACCCGCCCTCGACCGCAACCGGATCGGGGCCGTCCCCAGGGGGTGATTGCAGCATTCTACCCGAATTCCGAGCTTCCGGCAACTGGTTTTAGCCACAGGCAATCCTGGTGTGCGACCGACTTTTGTGGCCTGGGTGGGCAAGTGCGGGATTTCGCGTGGTAGGGCGAGCGTCCCCGCTCGCCTGAAGGGGTCGTGCGAGGACGCACGACCTACAAGGGGCCCACAAAACGTAGTCGCACACAATCCTTGTTTATCTCGACGGAAACGGGTAAAATAACGCAATATGGGTCTCTATCCTCCACCCCGGAGATGAACTCTTGCACGGAAAGGGAGATGAGTGATGGGAAAGCATGCCTCTGATTTCGTCCGCATAGCGCTATTGGTGGCGGCACTGGTGCTTATGGCCGCAGATTTGACTTCAGCGACTGAGGACGACCCTAACCTTGTCAGCCACTGGAAATTGGACGGCGACGCGGGCGACAGCGCCGGCAGCAATCACGGTACGCTCATCGGCCATCCGACGTGGGTGATCGACCCGAATCGCGGCTGGTGCCTGGACTTCGACGGTGACGGCGACTGTGTCGACGTCGGCGACGATCCGTCCCTTACGTTCACCGAAGAAATCACGCTGGCGTGCTGGATAAAGGTCCATC
>CBFDDG010000164.1:0-9465 GCA_965603505.1 uncultured Phycisphaerae bacterium
TTTATGTTGGCGATTGGTTTCAGTTGTGCAATTTGTACGGGCGAAGAAGGCGACCAGATCCTCGATGGTATCGGAGAGACGGACCTCATTGCTCGCTATCTTTTCAGTGGTGACGCCGAAGACGCATCGCGACACAGCCGCCATGCGACCTTGCATGGAACCAAAGGCACTTTTGTCGATAAAGAATTGTTCATTTCAGAATGTGGCCAAACCCAATGTCTTGGAGGGCGTTAAGAACGTACACTTCAACAACGTGAGAATCAATGGTGAGACATTGAACAAGACCATAAACCCTGTGCCCTAGCGGCAGGTGCTTATCTGCTAGGAGCGTGACGAGGCACTTGACCGGTATCCCCATGACGGATTCAGAGTTGTCAGCCCACTGACAGTTCGCTTGCTGGAGCATGTGGCCAAAGGAACGGAAGAATGATCGATGTGAAGAAAGGAGTGCTCTTACTGCTATCTGCTGGGGCCCTGGCTTATCCTGGCATTGGGATGGCCGAGGGCAGGCGGGTGCAGTCGCTCGATGGGACCTGGCAGATAGTCTTTGACCGGGATAATGAAGGCAGAGAAAATAAATGGTTCCGCAAGAAGAATTTCCCGCCGGAGCGGAAGAGGGATATCACTGTGCCCAGTTGCTGGGAGTTGACTGAAAAGGACTATGAAGGCGTCGCCTTCTACCGTCGCACGTTCAAGGTCCCGGCAGGCTGGGAAGGTAAGGTCATCCGTCTGCACTTTGACGCCGTGAACTTCCTGTCCGAAGTCTGGATCAACGACCAGGCCGTGGGATTCCACGAGGGCGGTTTCACGCCATTCGAGTTTCGTATCGATAAGCTTATTAAACCGGGCGAGGAAAACACGCTGATCCTGCGCGTGGTCGGCCCGATCCTGCTGCAAGATAAGCAGGTGGACGGCGTGGGGCCGATGGAGACGCCGCAATGGCGTGGCGCGATTGCCGGCGGTATCTGGCAAGCGGTCAGATTAGTCGCTACCGATGATATTCACGTGCAGGGTGTTTTCATCGAGCCGAGAATTTCCGACAACACCGCGACGTTTCACTTGGAGCTGGCGCATACGGGAGAAAAGACCACCTCCGCCCAGGTCGAGATTGCCATCCGCTCGGTCAGCCAGCCCGATCAAGTCGCCGCGAGTATTCGCAGAACATTGGACCTGAAACCGGGCTCGAACAGGCAAAGCTGGACGCTGAACATCCCCGAGGCGGCGTACTGGTCGCCGGACAAGCCCCACCTTTACCGCGCTGATATAAGCGTGGCGTACGGCGATACGGTTTCCGATCGATGGAGTGCGCGGTTCGGTATGCGCGAGTTTACTATCCGCGACAAGCAGTTCTATCTGAATGGCAAGCCGATGTATCTGAAAGCCACCTTCTTCGAGGGCTTGTACCCGGTGAAGCTGGCGTACCCCGACAGCCGCGAAATGGCGATCCGCGAAATTCAGTTGGCGAAGGACGCGGGATTCAACATGATCCGCCCATGGCGCAAACCGCCCCCGCCGATGTGGCTTGATCTGGCCGATGAGATGGGTGTGCTGACCGTGGGCTCTCTGGCGATTGAATGTATGGATTTTCCGGCCGAATCGGCGCGCCTCCCGGGGTGGGTTGAGAACGAGGTGCGCGAGAGTGTCCTGCGCGACCGAAACCGCACCTGTGTGGTGCAGTGGGAACTGTTCAACGAACTGAAACGACCCGTTCTTAAGCAGTTGCTGCATCCGATGTCAATGCTGGCCCGGGAACTCGATCCGACGCGTATGATCCTGGACGAATCCGGCGGTTGGGCGCAAGGTGCCAATCTATATCTGCCCTATGAATCCGAACCCACCAAGTTCAACGATATTCACGACTATCCCGGACCGCAGATCAACGCGGAGGTCTACAACAAGCTGTTACTAACCGGCAGCAAAACCCATGAGGAGATGCGGGCCATGGGACTGCGGGGCAGGTTGCCGGGCAGAAATGTGGTTCCGGGACTGATGACATTCTTTTCCGAATTGGGTTACGGCAGTCTGCCTGACCTGGTAGACAACAACAAACGCTTTGAGAAGATTGGCGACCCGATTGCACCGCCCTTCATCTACCATCGGCGCCTCGCCGGCGGACACCGGCGAGCATTGAAGGACAGCGGATTCGACGAGATTTATCCCGATCTCCAGCAGTTCTGCCTCGATCAGCAGCGGATACATGGCACTGCGAACCAGCGTATGATCGAAGCCGTTCGCTGCAACCGGCTTGTTATCGGCTACTGCGTTCACGCCCTGACCGCTGGGGACTGGATCATGGGCGCCGGACTGCTCGACCTGTTTCGCAATCCAAAGACATGTGCTTATGAAGGCACACAGGCGGCAAACCAGCCGCGAATCATCGCTATCCGCACGCACCCACGTAATGTTTATTCCAGGCAAGGCACGCAGATCGAAATCACCGGTGTGAATGAGCTGGATGGGATCAAAGGAATTCTGAAGGTAGAAGTAGTCTCCGATGACAACAGAACCATTCTCACAAAGAAGATGGACGTCAATGTGATGTCAGGCATCACTCAACTCCTCAAAGAAGAACTCGATACAGAAGCGCTCGAAGGGACCTATGCGGTAAGAGCGCAAATCACGGCTGACGACGGCGCGCTGATTACCGATAACCAATACAGGTTCGATGTGTTTACTGAAGAATGGCTTGCCGTTCCCGACAAGCGCATTGGGGTACTCGACCCGAGCAATTCGCTGAAGCCGTTCTTGAGACAAGCCGGGATCGCGTTTGTGGAATTCGACGCGCGGACCGACCATTCCCTTCCCGTGTTTGTTTCGCGCACCGAAGCGAACACGCCGGCGCAAAAGGATCTTTTCGGCACGCTCACAGAATTCATCAAGGCCGGAGGTACGGCTGTCTATTTGCAGGGCGGAGGACTGAAAGCTCCCTGGGCCAGGGCCGGAGAAGCGTCATCGCTGCTGCCTGTGCGCGTTCGTATGAAAGCCGCCATCGGCCTATGGCTGGGCATTCCGCACCTTGTGAACGATCATCCAGTGTTCGAGGGTTTACCGGTCAACGGCATGATGGGCCCGGTCTACGAGAACGTCTGGGCTGAACATACACTGTTGGATGTTGATGGAGAAACGATCGCCGGCGCCATCGGCTTTGACTTCGCCCCTGATTTTGAATTGAGCAAGCGCCACTATTATGGGCCGGGTGACACGTGGTGGGGCAGCGATGTGGCCATAGCTCCGGTCGGCAGCGGGCGCTGTATTCTCTCGCAACTTCGCCTGGTCGAAAACCTCGGCAAGGACCCAGTTGCGGATAAGATCCTCTACAACCTCATTGAGTTTGTCACTGATCGGTGAGACGGGGCGCCAGGTCATAGGTCGTGCCGGATTCATGCGGAGGAAACGCACCTTCGACCGGCTTGGCATTGACTTCGACAGAGGCCGCGTTGTTCCGTCGTGGACCGGTTGACTGAAGATATCGAAAAGAGGAGATCATGAGAAAGCATTCAGGCGCTCATACGATTCTACTTCTGATCGCAGTCGCCGCCGCATCGGTTCAGGCATATGTTCCAGTCGATCAGGATGACAAATGGCTCATCTCTCTGAACGGACAGTGGCGTTTTGCATTGAATGGTCCGACAGACACTTTCCATCGATTCGGCTTTGACGACTCGGACTGGGCCTCGATCCAGGTGCCCAGCAATTGGGAGGTGGACCTACCCAAGCCGCGGAGCGCGCAACAGACGCGTTACAAGCACCTTCGTTTCGCCTACGGCGCGGCTTCGGCCGGCATCATAAGTCCTGTAATGAAAGCCATTAGTCATTCCATTGAAAGGACTCGCAAGCTCGCGCAGCGGACTTGTTGTCTGGAAACCCTTGTGGTGAAGGGGGCCCTCAGGTAGCGAAGCTGGTCCCCTCGCCCGCAAGGCGTTGGCCCGGGTCCGACACGGATCCCAAACTCGACTGTCATAGAGCGTTAGTTTCTGTCCAGACCTGCGAGGTATCCCCAGATGTAGGCGTTCTGGGCCATGGGGCGTTGAATCGTGAATTCACACATCATCGGATACCAGAAGACGTCCCAGTACGCCTCCACGATCGGCCATTGCTGCGGCTCGGGATAGCAATGGGGTCTGATGATCGTCTTGATGAAGGCGTCGTTGCTCGTAGGATCGACCGGGCCGAGGACCGTTATGCCTTCGGGGGGAAGTTGGCCTGTGTGGCGCGAATCCAGGTGCAGCGGGTTCATGGGCCATCGCTGACCGACGTGGGTGGTGTAACAGAGGTTGAGCGGGTTGGCCCCGGCGCCCATCTGGCACGCCAGGACAATCGCACGCAGGTACTTCTCGTCGCCGGTGATGATGTGGGCGCGAACCAGGTTGATAGAATCGGAGACGCTCAGACATGCGGTCGGCGGCGCCCAGTCGTTCTTGGTCCAGCGGAACGCGGTCTTTGACTGGGTGTTGATGCGATCCCGTGCGTCTCTGAGAATCGCATCGCGGCAGTATCCCTGGAGCTTGGGGTCAACGCCGCTGCGTTTGATATTGACGTAGGCCCAGGCTCCGTGACGCTGCTCGTGACTCTGCCAGAGGTAGAGGATAGCGTCGGGCTTGTTGAGCATGGTCGTCTCGACGAAGACCTCATGCCACCTTGGGTCGCCCGTGAGGCGGAACAGTTCAGCGGCGGCGTAGTTGCGCATGTCTCGCACATCGGTGTGATCGTCCATTCGATCGATCTTGACGCCGTTGATTGTGTAGGACGGCGGACGATTGCCACGTTTGGAGTAGTCGTCTTCGGCCCATCCCATTGCCCGGATCGCGCTTTGCTCATAGGCGGCCGCCTTGTCGTCATGTCCCAGAGACTTCAGTACGAAGGCGGCCTTTGCGGCGACACCGGCGTAGTAGAAGCTGGACCAACTGCCCGGCTCGTAGGCCATTATGGTCAGCGATTCCTGCCAACTGGTTTCGCCGAGCTTCGGGTGCTCCTGTGATTCGATGCCACCTCGGATGCCGCCTTCGGGCGTCTGCATTCGTCGATAGCAGTCGAGATTGAACAGCGCTTCGTCGACGAGATCGGGCAGGTCGTTGTTCGATTCGGGGATGTTCAGAGACACCGTGGACATGTAGCCGCCGGCGTGTTCGATCAGGTCGAGCAGGTAGAGCGACGATAACAGATGCTGGATGCGGCGATCCCAGTCACCGGCGTCCATGTAGCCTCCCCAGGCGTCGTCGATGAGCTTGCCGGTTAAGCCTGCGACGAGGTTGCGGAAATTCGACGGGTCGGTTTGGCTCAGGCCGTTGCGCGTATCCATGAGCCGCGTACTGGAGGCGTATATCTTCACGCCATCGTCGGGATGGAACGGGCGTGGTCGCTTGAAGTCGGTGTAAGGCGGACCGAGCGGTAGGCCGCTGCGCTGATGGTAGAACCCCCGCGCCGATGTGCGAAAGGCATCCTTCCAGACCCACTCGGCGATGTCGAACGGATGCGAGCAGCCTATACCCTGTACGCATAGCCTGTATCGACCGGGGCGATTGAAGCCGCTGAAGTCAATTCGATAGACGGCCGTCAAGTTGAAGTTCCTTTTGTACGCGTCTTCATCTTTCTCGTCGGAGGGCTTGATCGAGTCGGTGCGTCCGGTGTGAAGGATCCGGTCGCTCTTGTCGTCGATGATGTGGAAGGTCAGTTCGTCGCCATAATCGAGGCCACCGCCGCTGCCGGTCCAGCAGGAGACAAACGCGGCCTTCGCGGGATCATCGGGATGGAATCCTATGTGTGAGACGTGCACCGCCTGGCTTGGCATTCGGAGCGGGTCGTATTTGAATTTCTGAGGTCCGAATCTGTCGCCCTGGAATGATATTTCGTAGTCGGCGCCCCGTTGAAGCGGATGGGGCAGCATCAGGTAGATGTGATACTCTATCGGTGCGCGGAATTTCCAGTCGTCGACACGTGCGACCGAGGTGGGTTTGTGTTTGCGATGAATCGCCGACGGGTGGGTATTGGGGCCGTAACGAGCGTCGGCCGATGATGTGATCGAGTAGTTGTTTCTGTTGTCGGCCCAGGAAGTATCCAGGAATTCGCCGCTGAAGGTATCGAAGGGCCTGAGGATGTCGGACTCTTTGCCAATGAGAACGCCGATCTTTTTGCCGTTGCGAAACAGGTACTGTGTCTGCCCCGACTTTCTGACGACGTCGCCGGTCTCTTGGCGATAGGGAACCTGTTTGCCGACGTGGACCTTGCCGGCGGTCACGACGATCTCCACCACATCGTCTCTAACCATACCGACGAATTCAATTTGCGGCGACGCTGCCGCGATATGACAGACCAACATGGATGACAAGACGATCACGGTGAGATGCTTCATCTGTGTACCCTCATATCGCACGCGGCCCAGGGCCGAGGTTAGGTCGGAAGGCTCATCCGACATTTCCCATGTGACGTCACAAATAGTCTCCTGTACGCTACGGCCTCGATAACACCACAATATGCCGTTCGACTTCGACTCCTCTGACCATCCACCAGGCCCAAGAATACACCAATTCGCGGAAAAGCCAACATCTTGCCACTTTTTCCACGCACCCTGATCCCAGATCTTCCGTCAACTAAGAAGATGCTCTGCGATGGCAAGAGCTTGCTTTCCCGTCGCTCCACCAGGCCGCCGGAAGCAACAGGTTTCCAGATTTCTGCGACGTATCTTCCGTCTTCCAGCCCAAGTCCAGCCAGGCTCATCTGCTGCGCAGGATACATCGTACCGACCTCTCCCATCCTCGACGCCGTCGTTGACATCATCGAAATTCGTGCCCATATACAGATCGCGCGCGGAGAGGCCGGCGAAGCACATCGCCGGAGCGCGGAGATCCTGAGAAAGCACGGGGCGACGAAGTAGGAGACGGCCAATCGGCCGGCCGTGGTCCGGCCGTGCGAGTCCTGCATGGCGCCTGGCCTATTGAAGAACAACGACAGGCCAGATCTTCAACACTTGCCTTCCGCTCCTGGGAGGCTCAAAGGGGCCGGGGGACGGAGCCGTGGTGTTTCGCTTCTTGCCGAAATAGTCGGTGTCGACCGTCAGAGGCGTGCCGTCGGCGTTCTCGTAAGCCACCTTGGGAACGGCAGCCAATCCCAAGCGCTTTGTTGTCACGAGGGTGGCGTTCCGCGCTGCCGCCGGTCGATTCAGCGTGATGCTCAGGTACACAGACTTGCCTTTCTCGGTGATTTGGATATCGGGATTCGACTTCGCCTGGTTGACGTAGTTGGTTTCGTTTGCACAGGGTGCTGCGTTGTTCAGATAGACATTGCCCCCTGTGTACACGGGACGCGCCGCCTTGTCATAGGCAGCCAGACCGCTCGGGCCGATGAAGAGATTGTTGTAGAACCGATCGTCACCCCCCTTGATATTCAGCAGGCCGGCGACCTCGGCGGAGTGGGCCTTGTGGTAGGGTGTCTCGCGGCTCAGTTCGGGACGCTGGACGATGCGCCCGGCGAACAGGTTGTGGGCGTACGCGCCACCTTGCGACATGTCCGACAGCGACCGGCGCGAAAGGAAGATGTTGTTGTCGATCAGGAAGGGGCCATGATTGACCTCGACGAACAGGTCCTCGCTGGCCGTGTTGTCGTGCAACAGGTTCCGGGTCACGCGTGTGCCCTGCGCCATCCAGTCCAGCCAGATGCCCCGGCACGTGCGATAGATGTGATTGCGGCTGATCTCGGCATCGATCGCGGCGTGGATCTTGATGCCGGCCATCTCGGCACCCGAAAACAGTCGCCGGACGTGAATATCGTGGATGACGTTGCCGGTGATTGTGCTGAAGACCGCCCCCAGACTGCCGACGATGCCCGCCTGCTCGCAATGCGCAATGTGATTGTTCCGCACAATGTGGTGGCCGATATTATCCCTGGACCACCGGTTTTCCAAGGCCCGCTCGATGGTTTTGACGTAGCCTTCGGCCGTATTCTCCGAGGTGTTGTCCCATTGATCACCGTATTTTCCGAGCGTGATCCCCACGCACGTTGAATAGCGGATTTCGTTGTTCTCGATGATCCATCCCTTGCTCCAGTGAGTGCCGATTAAGCCGATCTGCTCGGCCGTGGGTGGGGCCCATGGCGTGGCGGCGTGCATCATCGTAAAGCCGCGCACGGTGATGTAATCGATGCCCGGCTTCTCAGGATAGAACACCGCCTGGCGGACGTTGATCTCGACCTCGGCCTCGTTGGGATTGACGCCCTTGAACTGCGCCCAGACGGTGGTATTGGACGAGTCCGCCTGGGCAAACCACAATCGGGTATCTGATGCACCCGATTCGGGCCTCCTGAACACCAGGCAGAGCGTCCTGACCCCGCCCACTGGCTTAATCTTTGCGTTGAACGAAGACCACGATTGCCACCCACCCGTGTTCCGGACCGAACAGGCGCCCAGAAGTTCTCCGTCCGGTGCGTCCAGACGAATCTCAACGATCCCGCCGTCGGTTTCAGACGCAGCGCGAATCTCCATCTGCCCGGTGCGTTGGCCAAAGTCGATCCGCTCATATCGAACCCAGTCACCCTGTTCAATCCAGCCGATGCACTGGCCTCCCTCCGAGCAAGGCGCCGTCTGGACCCCGTGTTGAGCCGCAAACGTGGCCGCCAGGGTCCGCACGGCGCTCTCCGAGCCCCCGCCGGGCTGCAGCCAGGCCACATTCAGCAGATATTGCTGATCCCCCGGCCCATACCCCGATGCCTCGCCAATGGGCTTCAGCACATCATCCAGCTTGGCCGCTTCGGTGAGCCAGTGGCCGTTCAGATAGACCGCCCCCGTGTGGTGATTCCGTCCCTTGGGATTGAACCAGTCTCCGCGAATCAAGTCACTGTACGGATTGAAGTCCCCGAAAAAGCTGTTCGGGATGGTGACCTTCCAGGTGTCGTTTTGCACCTTTTGCCAGCCCTTGATGAGTTCGGAGCCTTTGATGACGACCTTCTCGCCAGGGGCGGCCTGGTAAACGATGCGCTTCTGATCGGACTGTCCGCTGCGCAGCGGATTGATCCGTTCGCGATAGACGCCCTCATGGGCCGTGATCACATCGCCCGGCTGTGCAACCTCTGCAGCCCTGGAAATCGTCTGAAAGGGCGCTTTGGCGGTTCCCTTGTTTGTATCGTTACCGTCAGCCGAAACGTGATATTCCCGCGCTTGTAGGGCCCCGGACAACAAGAGCAGCATGCACAATACAAGTGACATCCGTTCGTCTTTGTTTTGGATAATCACAGTTACATCTCCCTATGAATAGTCCATCAAGAACCTTGGCTGTGCTGTTCCTGTTGACTGGAAACACTCTCTATTCCAATCGCATCTACGATTCCAGGGTCTCGACACACATCGGATCTGCCTCTATTTCATGGTCCAACCTTTATGAGAATATAGCTACACCGGATGCCACATCAAGCTCTTTTTTAATGGTGTTTTGTGTGCGCACACTGACGTACTGGCTGGCGGGACCGGTCCGAAGAGAC
>CBFDDG010000165.1:0-9420 GCA_965603505.1 uncultured Phycisphaerae bacterium
TGGGCGGCAGAGGACTTGAACCTCTGACCCCCAGCGTGTCGAGCTGGTGCTCTATCCAACTGAGCTAGCCGCCCTTGGCAAAAATCTACGCGCAGTATCGCCGAGGCATGGCGAAAAAGCAAGAGATTTTGTGCGAGTTTTCTGTATTGGGCCCGTTGTGCGTGATGGGCAGGGCGAAATGCGGCATCGCCGAGGCGCCGAGCGGCTTCACCACGAGGGATTAGAGGCCCTCAGGCATCCGACGGACCATCGCAGCCGCCGAGAGCGTGCACTGGTAAGCGTCGATCGAGTCGTCGCTTTCAACCGTCAGGGAAATCTGCACGCTTTTCGCATCCCACCCGTTCGGTGTGATCTTGGTGAATACCGCGTTGACGACGTTGTCGCAAAGAACGTATTCCTCATTAGTTGCAGGCTTCACGAGATACAGCTTCTCGTCGGCGGTGCGATATTCATAGAGGATCTGTTCGTGGTCAGGTTTGTAGAGCGTGCACTGATTGTTCGGATCCGTTGCGCTGACCCCATACCAGGTGAAGGTAGACTCATCATAGTATCCTGCGTTGCGGATTTCGTTCGTCATGCGCATGAGAGCCTGCCGGGCGTTGTTCAGGGCCCAGAACATGTCCTCGTTCTCACGGTAGTTGGTCAGGGAGGCGTTGAAAGCCACCGCAACCGCCACGAGGAGGATGGCCGAAATGGCCAGGCTCATAAGACACTCGATCAATGTGAAGCCCCGGCCTCGAACCGAGTTGCCATGTTGTCTACGTTCGCTCACCATGTTCAGCCGTCCCTCAGGGTTTCATGCGGTTTCCGTCGGCATCCAGGAACCACCCGTCAATATCGTGCACGAACCCAGTTGGCCGAGCTGATCGGCCGGCCGTTCTGGGTAACGCTCACCGTGACCCGGAAGAAATCGCTGGCGGCCGTATCGGCCCACACCTCGTTGAAATTCGACGGATTCAGCCTGTCGACGGTGATGAGCTGCGTGAAGGCAGCCAGATCGGGCAATGGCATCCTGGCGGCGTCGATCGGCGGAGAGAAGGTCACGCCGTCGAAATCATCCACATCATCGTAAGCAGCCACACTCGCCTCGTCGGCCTCGACCCCGAACTGCGGCGGCGTCATCGTACTGGGATCCATGACCGACAGCATGGCCGTCATCTCCCGGATCTGCTCGATCAGGAACTCGGCCGTCGTCAGGTCGGCCCCCGCGTAATTGGCCATCGTGAAGGTGCCATTCGCCACGACCAGGGCCGCAATGGCCAGACCGACCAGCATGGAGGCGATCAGCACCTCAATCAGGGAAAACCCTCTGGTACGCATTGGATGAGTCATCTCTTGCCCCCCCGGAGCGCCGATGCGTCTACTTGCCCGAGACAAGGCTCGACATCTTGAAGATCGGCAGAATAATGCTCATGGCGATGAAGCCGACCAGGCAGCCCATACAGACGATCATGATCGGCTCGATCATCGAGGTCACCGCTTTGATCACCGCCTTGAGCTCCCGGCCGTAGAACGCCGAAATGTCTTTGAGAACTTCGGCCATGTTGCCGGAGTCCTCTCCACTTCGAATCATCTGCACGACGCTGTTCGGCATCAGGCGGGACTGGGCCAGGGCCGAGGCAATCTTCTTGCCCTGCCGCACCTCTTCATGCACGTTCAGCCACATGTTCTTGTAGAGCACGTTGCCCGAGATGTGCGCCGTGATGGAGATCGTATTGAGGATCGGAACCCCGGCCCGGGTCAGCACACCCATCGTGTGCAGGCCGCGCGTGATGTAGAGGCTCCGGCACAACGTCCGAATCAGCGGCAGCACCAGCTTCGTCTTATCCCACCACAGGCGCCCCACGGGCGTATTGATGAAGAAATAGAAGCCCCACAGACCGGCCCCGATCGCCGGGACGATCGCGTACCACCAGTGTCGAACGAACGCACTGGTTGCCATCAGGATCGTGGTCGGCATGGGCAGCAAGTGCTCTTTCCCGCGGAAAATCGCCGTGAAGCGAGGCAGCACGAAGCACAGCAGGAAGATGGTCACGCTGACGGCCATCACGGCGATGATCACCGGATAGACCATCGCGCTCTTGACCTGCGACCGCGTCTCCGCCTCCTCGTCGAGATACTCGGCCAGCTTCTGCAGCATGTCGCTGAGCGAGCCGGAGGCCTCCGCCGCCGCCACCATGTTGATGTAGAGATTATTGAAAACGTTCGGGTGCTCCGCCAGCGCCTGGGAAAAGCTGTTGCCCTCCTCGATGCGGAGCTTGAGATCGTGGATGACGGCTTTGAATTTCTGGTTGTCCTGCTGATCGCCGATTCCCTCCAGGGTGTCCTGGAGACTGATGCCTGCACGGACCATGACGGCTAATTGCCTGGTGAAGTGCAGGATGTCCTTCCGGCTGGGTCCGAATTCCACGCGGAACCCGCGCAGCTTCTCCATGACCGCGCTCTGCGCGCCGCCGGCGCCGTCCTGCCCGTAGCTGCGGAAATTGTCTGCGGCGCTGCGATGACTCGCTTCCTGCCAGTTTTCGGAAACCTCGTTTGTCTCGTGCCGGGTGGCTGTTTCTGTGGCCATTCGTACCCTCCGTTATTTTGCCGCAGCGACGGCTTCCGCCTTGGGCGCCTCGTTCGTTTTTCCGGCGGCCGCCAGGATCTTTTCCGTTTTTCCGGGATTGCCCGACCGCACGATGGCCTCTTCTCTGTCGATGAAACCCTTGAAGTACATCTCGGCGATGCTGTTGTCCATGCTCTGCATGCCCAGCCTTCGCGAGGTCTCGATGATGTTGGGGATCTCGTAGATCCGGTTCTCGCGAATGCAGTTCCGCGTAGCCGAGGTGCACAGCAGGATCTCCGTGCAGGGGACCATGCCGGGCTGATCGACGCGCCGGAACAACGTCTGGGAGATCACGGCCTGCAGCGTATTGGCCAGCATCGTACGAATCTGGTTCTGCTGGCCCGCCGGATAGATGTCGACAATACGCTCGATGCTCTGGGCCGCGTTGATCGTGTGCAGCGTACTGAACACCAGGTGACCGGTCTCGGCGGCTGTGATGGTAAAGCTCGTCGTCTCCAGGTCACGCATTTCGCCGACCATGATGATGTCGGGATCCTGACGCAGCGCATGTCGCAGGCCGGAGGCGAAGTTCGGGCAATCCGAGCCGATTTCCCGCTGCTCGATCATGCACCGCTCGTTCTCGAGATGGTACTCGACCGGGTCCTCCAGCGTGATGATGCGCTTGCTGTACCGCGAGTTGATCAGGCCGACCATGGCGGCGAGCGACGTACTCTTGCCCGAGCCCGTGTGGCCGGTGACCAGCACCAGCCCGCGCGGCAGGTCCGTTAACTCCTTCACGATCGGTGGCAGATGCAGGTCGTCGATAGTGTGTACCTGATTGGGGATCACACGGAACGAAATCGCCACCGTGTCACGCTGGTAATGCGCGTTGACGCGGAAGCGGTGCCCGCCGGTGATTTGCGTCGAGAAATCGAGGTCGCGGTTCTCCTCGAGCCTCTTCACTTTCTCCGGCCCGACCATCGCCAGCACCATCGCCCGGGCGTCCTGGTTGGTCACCGGCGGATAGTCCATGTCGATCAGTTCGGTGTCTCTTCGCAGGACCGGCGGCATGCCCACGTTGATGTGCAGGTCGCTGGCCCGGTTCTGAATGGCGGTTGCCAGAATGGTCTTGATGTCAATCATATTCTGTCCCTACCCTCTCCGAAGCCTGTACGCTCGGCTCGATCAGCCGAGGTTCTCAACAAATTCCTCATCTTCGCTTTGCCCGTACACCTCGGTCACACGAAGCACCTCTTCGATCGTGGTGACCCCCTGCCCGACCTTTTTCATGCCGTCATCGAAGAGGCTGTCCCGGCCGCTCACGTGGAAGGCGCGGCGCATGTTGCTCACGGAGCAGTCCTCATGGATCATGTCGCGGAAATTGTCGTCGATGACGAGCAGCTCGAAGATGCCGGCGCGACCGACGTATCCGGAGTTGCGACAAGCGTCGCAGCCGGTGCCGTGAAAGAGTTGATTCGGATCGACGCCCGCCCTCTCGACATACTTGCGCCTCTGCTCGGGAACCTTGTAGGGCTCCTTGCACTTGGGGCAAATTCTCCGGACCAGTCGCTGGGCCAGGGCGGCGTTCAGCGAGGCCGCGATCAAGTACGGCTCGATGCCGATATTGACCAGTCGGGTGACACTGGTCGCCGCATCGTTCGTATGCAACGTGGACAGTACAAGGTGGCCCGTGAGAGCCGCCTGCACGGCGATGCGGGCGGTCTCGTTGTCGCGGATTTCACCGATCATGATGACGTCCGGGTCCTGACGCAGCAGGCTGCGCAGCGCCGTCGCGAACGTCAGCCCGGTCTTTTCGTTAACCTGGACCTGATTGCAGAAACCCAGCTCATACTCGACCGGGTCCTCGACGGTGGAAACGTTCAGCCGTTCCCCGTCCATCTCGCCCAGCGAGGAATAGAGGGTGGTGCTCTTGCCCGACCCGGTCGGTCCGGTCACCAGGAGAATCCCATGTGGCAGGCTCACCTGCTCTCGGAACACCTGGGAGATCTCCCCCTGCATCCCCACATGCTCGAGCCCGCGCGTGATGGACTTGCTGTCCAGAACACGAATCACGGTCTTCTCACCGTGACTGGTCGGCAGCGTGGAGATACGCAAATCGATGGCCCGGCCCCCGACGAGGGCGGCGACCTTGCCGTCCTGGGGCAAACGCCGCTCGGAGATGTCCAGGTTGGCCATGATCTTGATGCGAGAGACGATTGCGGGGTGCATCTTCGGGGGCGCCTGCATTGCCTCGAACAACACGCCGTCGATGCGGCAGCGGATCTTCGTCTGCTTTTCCTTGGGCTCGATGTGAATATCGCTGGCGCCCTCGCGGACCGCGTTGCTGATCAGGTAATTGACGAACTTGATGACCGGCGACTGCCCCGCCATCCTCTCGAGGTCCTCAGAGACGTCCTCCTCATCCTGAACCACCTCGACCTCGGTCAGATCGTTGATAATGTCATCCAGCACGTACTCGGCAGGCTCTTCGCGCAACGATTCGCAGATCGCACCGATATCGTCCGCGGCGCAGACCTGCACACGCAGCTCCATGCCCGTCTGCCGTTTCACATCCTCGAGCGCGAAGAGATTCGCCGGCTCGCTCGTGGCGACCACGAGCGTCTCGCCGTCCACGGCGATCGGGACGATGCTGCTCCTCTTGATGAAGTCCGGCTCGAGCTTCTTGAAGGCCTCCTTGTCCACGTCCTCCGGCGCAATGCGACGGAACTCCAAACCGCCGAGCTTGGCCTTGGCCTCAAGGATGTCGTCGGCCTCGACGATGCCCTCCTTCTGCAGCCACATGGCCGTATCGATTCCGGGCCGGCCCATCAACTCGCGGCGGATGCGGCCGTACTGCTCGTCGGTGATCTTCTTCATCTCGAGCAGAACGTCGGCGATATCGTGCACATGCGTCTGGCTCGTGCTCGCGGGCTCGGGAGAGTACAGGTCGCAAAGCCCCCGTACCTCCTCTTCGTCCGGATAGATCGGAACGGCCGCCGATTGGGTTCTCCCGGCCGGGCTCGGCCCGGGCGGGACTCTGCCTTTGTCTTTGGGATGGGATAGAAAGCGTAGCATCATTCAGACAGCTTTAGTACGATTTTCAGCTCTTCAGTTTCCGGCGTACCCGTGCCGGCCCCGGCAGCGGACAGCCAAACAACCTCGACGAAATTGCTCTCTATGCGGGCCACGGTAAAGTCGGTGCCCTGGATACTGTCTCCCTTTTGGAGGATCTGGTCGTTGATCACGCAGGACTGGCCGACGTCGGACCGCATGATGCTGAACAGCCGCAGGGTGTCGGCCTGCTGCTGCAGCCGACGACGACGAATCAACGCCGCTTGCACCTGCGGATCCTCTGCAACGATGATCTCATCCTTGAGGTCCTTCACGTAGCCTTCGACCGCGAACGGATCCTTGACAAGCTCGTTCACTTTTACCTGGGAGACGTCCGAGAACTCGTAGAACTTCTCGACGATCTCATCCATGCGATCAACCATCTCGGAGCGGACGCCGGTGATTCGGCTGATGGCGGCGTCAATCTTCGCCTCTTCTTCCTGGGCCTGTTTGGCCGAGGCGGCTTGCGGGTCGATTCGGCGAATCATCAGCCCAAGGCCCACAAGGCCGATGCCAACGAGAATCGCCACGAGGATCGTGCTCCTGCGCAGGTTCTTCTTGTTCGACGCGACCGTGTAGTACTCTTGACCGCCTGCATTGTCGGAAGATCGGCCGTCCTGGGCACCGCCACTCGATGACGAACGGTCGGATGGATTCCCAGATCCCTGTTCACGCATGAAAGATAGCATAAATCGACTCCATCAATGCTCTGTCCCGTTGATTCCCCCGGGTGCTCCACACGGGATTTATCACACGGTCAGGCCGCTGTATTTTGAAAAAAGATGCTCAGGATGAACTCGGCGGCCACCTCGCCCTCGGCCTTATTCTGCTTTTGCAGCTTGAGCTCCCGCAGCTTCATGATGCGCGGCAGTTTCTCCAGCTCGAGCAGGAAGGAGTAGAACGACGTGAAGTCACCCATCAGTTTCATGTTCATCGGCTGTTCGACGTAGCCGCTGTTGTCCTTTTGCTGGAGCGTCCGGATCGTCTTGGGCTTGAGCCCCTGCTTCTGGGCAATCACGGTCACCTGCTCCAGGACCTTGTGCACTTCACTGGTCGGGGGCAGCTTGCTTTCGAAGAACCTCACGGCCTCCTGGAGCTGCTCGAGCTGCTTGTTGAGGTCCTCAGCTTTGGCGGTGGCCTCCTCGAACTCGGTCAGCTTGGCGCGTTTGCCTTCGACGCGTTGCTTCGCCTCGGCCAGATGCTGGTTGGCCGGCTTGATCATGTACCGGTATCCCGCCGCCGCAACGGCGATTAGCAGGATAAAGAACACTGCCTTTCTCAATCCACTGGTCATCGTGTCTGCTCCCACATAGGGGTGGCTGGATTATCCGCCTTTGTGCCCGTGTCGCCCGGGCCAAACCTAAAACTGGTATACCGAGTGCTCCGCCTTGCCCCGGATCGTATCGATGTCTTCCTTGGTCAGATGCACCTCGTTGCCGAGCCTGGCCGTCAGTTTGAAGTGCCGGAAGGCCGTACCGTCGACCTTCTTCTCCATCGATTCGACCAGCGCCACATCGTCGACCAGCATGGAATTGCCCAGGTCCTCCATGTACTGGGACACCTGCAGATCGCTGGGGGCCATGCCTTCGATGCTGATGTGAATCTCCAGGGACTTCTCCGGCGACTTCCTCATCGCATCCGGCGAGACGCCTTTCCTCTGCGCCATGTCGTACTTGGTCCTTGTGATCCTCCGCACGGCGGCCTTCGGGGGCTCCTTCTGGATCAGGTTGAGCTTCACCAGCGACACCCCCGCCGGCAGGCTGTTCGTTAAGGACGCCAGAAGGACGCTCCGCGGGACCGGTTCGAGCAGTTCCGCCGTGGTCAGGGCCGTCCGCATCATCTCCTTGCGCCTCGTCTGCAACTCCTCGAACTTCTTGATGGACTCTTCCATCTTGGCCAGCTTCGCGTTCACGAACGTCTCTTGGGCGCTGCACGCACGCTGACGGATCTTGATCGTCACGAAGGAGCCGCCCAGGCCGGCCATGACGACGGAGAACAGAACGAGACACATCAGGTTGGCCCTGCGGGACTCGTTGCTCTGCACGTAATCGTCGGGTACGAAGTTTATGTTGGACATCGTTTCTATCTACCTCCGTTTAAGGCCATGTCGGATCAACTCGACCGATCCTTCAGGAGAGACTGAGCCCAAACGCCAGGGCCCAGCTCACCGTGCCGTTTCTCCGATCCAGGCCGAAACGGTCCGGATCGCTGACCTCGATGGCCGCCATGCAATCTCCCATTTGCGCCTGCACTTCCAGTTGCCTGGCCACGGTGCGATAGATGTCCGCGTCCACAGCCAGTCCGGACAGGAAGATGAGGCGCTCAATCTGCACGTTCTTGTACATGGACAGAAACTCGCGTCGCCCGGCCGTCAGTTCCATGACAAGTCTGCCGACGATCTGCTCGTCCTTCAACTGTCTGGAGCCCAGAGGCACGAAAGACGCATAGAGCGGATGCTTGTGCCGGCTGATCACCATGTTGGTGCAGTCCGGCTGGATGTCGAGCAGCATGACGACGGCGTCGAGGTCCGTTTTGCGACGGCCGAAGAACCGCGCGTAGCAGCTCGCCAGCGCCACCGGCCAGACGCCGATCGACTTGAGCGACAGACCCGCCCGCTCGTAAATCGCCAGATGCCGGTCGATCATGGTCCGTTCCGTGGCCAGCACGATGATGTTATCCTGCTCCGTCGGGACGTACTTGATCATGGTGTTCTTCTGGATCGGCTCGAACGGCAGCTTCTGCTTGATCTTCGCGAAGATGGCGTCCTCGATCCTGCCATCGAACTTCTTCGGCCAGCGAAGATGATCGATGAACACCTCATTCGCGGGTAAGGCGGCGACCACTTCCCTGCCCTTGAACTGCCCGTTGCCCGTGGCCTCCTGCATCACCTCGATGGCCCATCGCTGCCAGCGGGCGGTCCCCGCCGTGATATCGGCGGGCCGATTGACGTACTGGCCGGCGATGAGGCTCGTCTCCTCGCTGCCGTTGGCCAATTGCGCCAGCTTCAGGCAATCGTTGCCCAAGTCCACCCCGATGAGATACGAATTCTTCTTTCCAAATCCAAACATACCAGGCTAACCTACCCTATAAGAAATTCCGGTCTGCCTACTCCCGATCGCACCGATCAGGGGCTGTCGTTCCTCGCATATCATCCGGTCCAATTCCCCCTTTCCCCTGCATACTCCGGTCGCGCCGGCCAATGTCCGGGGTCGTCCGGCCGTACTATTTCGACAATCCATCCGGCGGCAATTAAAATATATGAAACAGAAGGAGGCGCAGCCAAGAATAGGCAGCGATATTCATCCGACAGACGCGGTACTGCTTGGTCGGGTGTCAACGCACTTCCGATAACACGGATGGCTCTGCGGGATTCCGGCGACAGGGGCAATCAAACGCGGTTTGCTGCGGTCAGGATCCTGGAAGGATGTCACAAAAGCGGCAGACTTCGGTATTCAGACGACAACCGAGGCTCAGGGATGAGAGTTGTGAAGTAGTGCAAAGACGCACGGCAGTTATTGGACGCCGCGGCGCATCCGTAGCTATACAGCAGCCTCATTCTGCCTTGAGCCGCCGGCTCATCAGGGCCTCGATGGCTGCCTGCACCGGCTTTTTCTCGAACAGAACTTCGTGGACCGCTTGCGTTATCGGCATCTCCACGTCGTACTGTGCGGCCAAGGCCACCACCGATTTGCACGTGGAGATCCCCTCGACGACCGACTCGGTCGCTCCCTGGGCCTGCTCGACACTCATGCCTGTGCCGA
>CBFDDG010000166.1:0-9327 GCA_965603505.1 uncultured Phycisphaerae bacterium
CACAGCGCGAGCAAGTTCTATGAATTTCAGGCACGAAGGATGAACCTGCGGTACAAGGACTCCGAGGCGAAGAGAAACGTCTTCTGCCACACGCTGAACAACACGGTCATCGCGTCCCCCCGAATTCTGATCCCACTCATGGAGTTGTACCAGAATGCAGACGGCTCGATCACCGTTCCCCAGGTGCTCCGTTCCTACATGGGCGGCAAAGAGAAGATCGCCCAGCGCACGTAACCACAACCCGCCTACCGATGGCGACACACCTTGCCGCCACCCGGCGCACGCGTGCTCCCCTTGAGACCGCCGTGTCTTGCTGGCCTGCGCAGATTACTCCTCCTGCACCTTTTCCGCGAGTCCTCTGGCGGTCTCGTCCATTCGATCCCGCATATCGCCCAGCTTCTGCTGCGTGGCCTCGATCTGCCTTCGTGCCTCGTCCGACAGGGTATCGCCGTCGTCCACAACAAACGGTGTGATGAAGACGATCAACTCCTTATTGGCCAGGGACTTCTCAGTGTGGCGGAAGAGCCCTCCCAGCAGAGGAATATCGCCCAGAAGAGGGATCTTCCTCAATATGTTGCTGTTCGCCTGGAAGAGCATGCCGCCCAGCATGATGGTCTCTCCATCTGCCACCATCATGTTCGTCGTGCTTTCCATCTCCGTTCGGACCGGCTGTTCGTTGACGAGATCGTTTGTCAACTGAGAGAGCTGGACGTTGATGATCATGTCCACATTCTTCTCAGGCGTGATGCTGGGACGGGCCCGCAGCGTCATCCCGACGCGCTCGAATTCAAAGGACGAGGTGGCGCGACCTCCCGTCTCTGACAGGGAGACATCGGTCTGGAAAGCTACCTTGTCGCCTCGGAAGAAGCTGGCCTCTTCGTTGTCTTTCGTCCACACGGTCTGTTCGTTGAGCACCTGGGCGTTGATCGTTTTGGCCAGGAAATCGACGAGGACGTTTATATTCGCCCCCGCTTGAAAGTCAAAGGACCCCCGCTCAACCGTGGCCAGGAGGTCATTGAGTACCATGACGGCGTTTTCCTCCAGATTGCCAAACGCCGCTGGATTCGAGGCCAGTTGGATACCCAGCGACGTCAGGTCCTCGTGATCCACCGTCATGACGACGGCCTTGATCATGACCTGCCTTCCCGGCACATCCAGTGTCTCGATCATTTGCCTGATGTTGGCTTGAAACTCCGGCGGCGACAAGACCAGAATCGACTTGCTGCGGGGGTCCGGAACAAAGCGGACCCGGCCAATCACATTGCTGATCGGCTCTTCATCCAGGGTGCGCCGCGCCCCCCGCGACCACCACGGCGTGTATTCGCCTGCGGCGTTCCCACCACCACCGCCGCCATCATTTCGGCCGCCCCCGTTCTCGCCTCCGCCGGAGTCCTCCATGGAGTACTCGCTCAAGCCACGCTGGGTGCGCCGGATCGGCGCGACGGTTCCCGGCTCGTTGAACACGGCGTTGAGCCGCTCGGACAGATCCTCCGGGTCGGCGTACTTGAGCTGGACCACATGCGGAATCTCGGCCATCTCCTCACGATCCAAGTCATAGACGAGCTGCTCCACGACGTCGTACGCCTGGGGGATCTTGCTGATCACGATGATCTTCTTCGTTCCCGGGACCTCCTCAAAGGTCAACTGGCCATAGAGCGGCCCGACGATCTTCTTCTTTTGGTCGCCGAAGTCATCCCAGAAGAGCATTCGCATGAACGAACGCGAACTATCATCACCTTCCTCCGTGAAGAGTCGGGTCAGCAAGTCTGCCATCTGGACGGGGTCGGAGTTCTGGAGTGTAAGGATCCTCGGCTTGACGGCCTCGACGTCCAGCGCAACATCCCACTCGTCGATCTGCTTCTCGATCTTGCGCATATTCTCCGGGGAAGCAATCACGGTGACTTGGCTCATGGTGGGAAACGCGATGGCTTTCACCGTATCGGACGGGCTGCGTCGGCTGGACGAGCGGTAGTAATAGTAGCTGTATCGGCTGCGCGAATCGGTGTCCTCCCCGTACAGGTTGTCAATATTCTGCTTGATCTGCTCCGGGTCGGCATGTTCGAGATCGAAGACCTTCGTCTCGAACGTCCCTGCGGGCATATCGATCTCAGCGATGAGCTGCTTGACCATCTGTCGGAGGTCCGACCGGCCGAAAATCATGATCTGCCTGGATTGCTCGAGCGGCCGAACCAGCACACCGGGCGTGAGCGCCGTGCCCGGCATATCATCGAGCGCATCCTCAATGCGGCTGGCCACCTCGCGCGGATCCGCGTAGGCAATGGCCACTGTCTCATACTCCGACCGGACCGGCTCGGCCACATCGAGCTTCTCAATCCAGTCGCGAACCTTCTTGATGTCCTCCGCGGAGCCACTGGCGATGATCCATTTGCGTCTGGGCTCCGGGATGAGAATGATCGGGATGTCCCCCGCAGCGATGACAACGGACGTGGCCGTTCCTTTCGCGTCCTTTCCTCCGGGCCGACTGGAAGGCGGACGGCTGGGCCGAGAGATCGGAGAGGGTCGGCCCCGGTAGGATGATCCGCGGCCTCGGCCGTCGGGAGATTCCCCCAGCAGCATTCGCAGCAGTTGGACGATCTCCGCCGGATCGCCGTACTGAATCTCGAAGATCTCCGTGACGGTCTTTCCCGCTTCCGGCACATCGAACTGGGCGATGATACGCTCGATGCGCATCAGATTCGAGACGGTGTCGATCACGAGCAAGGTGCCGGTGGTCTCGTCGGCGCCGACGTGACCATGCTCACTTACGAGCGGCCGGATGATCTCGCCCATCTGTGCCGGAGGATAGTGCTCCAACGCGAAGAACTTCTGGACAACCTGGTCCTTGTTCTCGAAGGCCGCGAGCGGCTGATCCTCGCGAACCGTCGGTACAAAGCCCAGCCTCGCCTCGGCAAGCGGCGTGAGGAAGATCGTATCATCGACTTCCTCAGCGACGTAGCCTTTCATCCGGAGAGCGCTATAGATCTTCCTCAGTGCCTTGCTTCTCGGCAGCTTCTCCGGCGCATAGATGGTGAGCTTCTGCTTCATGGCCTCGTCGTGCGGAATCACCGTCTTGCCGGTCCACTTGGCGATCTTCTCGATGATATTCTTCATCTCGACATCCTTGAGGTTGATCGCCTCAAGGGGATCGTTCGGGTCCTCCGGTACCGCGCTGGACGACTCTGACTCCGTCCCCGGGGAAGAGTCCGGCGGCGCGTTGGGTTCGGCCCCATCGTCTTCGTCGCCCGGCCGATTGGGATCGCCGCCGGGTTGACTTGGTTCGGCCGGCGCATCTGCCTCGCCGGGAGCGTCGGGGTTACTCCGGCTGGACTGGTCCTGCTCGGACGGCTGCCTCGTGGAACGACCCGAACGCCTGAATTGAGCGTTTGCTTTCCCTTCCACCGCGGGCACATAGGATGTAGGGTCGTGAAAACCGGCCCACCCGATGATCACAGCAACCGCGGCAAGCACCAAAACCCACATGACTGTCTTTAACCGTGCCACTTTCGTCACCTCATTTGAAATCGCGTTATAGCGTCTGCTCACCTGTTAACCTTCATCGGCCCCGTTTGGCTCGGAGCCGACTCCCCCCACGCCCTGCTCGCCGTCAGTGCCCTGCTCCTCGGACACCTCCGGGGCCGTCTCCTGCGGTGGCCGGCGTCCGACCTCGGACCTCGCCCGCATTCGAACCAGAGCTGCCCTTCGCTGTTCTTCAGACATGTTCTGCCATTTCTGACGCATCTGTTCGCGCTCCTCGGGGGACAGATTTCCCCGCTGGCTTTCTGCTCGTTGACTGCTGAAACGCTGGCGTATTCGCTCTCTGAACTGCTCCTGCTCTTCTTCGGTCAGGGAACGCATCTTCTCCAGCACCTGCTCTCGTTCTTTCTTCAATCTCGCTCTCTGCTCCGCATCGTCCTGCTCCTGTCGGGCGCCGGGCTCGCGGAGCGAGGCGGCCATGTCCGGCTGCGAGGCCGCATCGTTTGCCTCGGTCACAGTCTGAGGCTCACGTTCGGAACGGCCCGTTCGCGCCTGACGGATCAGCAAACCGACCGCACAGACACTCAGGAGCACCGCGGTGATAACAATGACGGACACAACTGTGTTGGAAAGCTTCATACAATCAACCTCTCTAAAACCATTACTACCGTCGCCCTCCAAACCGTTCACGCATCTCTTCTTTGAATTTCTGTCTTTCTTCGGGGCTCATGTTCTTCCATCGGTCCCGGAGTTCCTCCCTTTCCTCCTGGGACAGTAAAGGCGGGCCTTCGCGCATCGGTCCGCGGCGAGCCCCTGTAACAACCATCCGGGGACCTGCCGGAGGGCCGCTTCTGGCGGTCCGAGGCCCCGGCCGGCCGGGCTGCCCGCCCGAACCACCGGCCCCAATCGGAGTGAAATCCTTTTCCCGGCCCTCCCAGGCGATCCTGACCTTTGTGGCCTCGATGGAGAGGATCTTCGCGTCGGCCACGCTGTCGCCGACCTTGTACCACTTCCCGTTGATGAGCGCTTCGTTGCCCAGAATCCCGGCGACTTCACGGACGGGATGCTGCCTGGCCGGAGCGGAGACGAAGAGATTCTCCTTCTTGAGCTGCTCGATAGAAACCTTCGCGCGGGCAATCGGCTCCCCCAGACTGTTGGCATCGGTATCATTCGAGCTCATTACCCTGGCAGTGGTGCCCTGCGCCTCTTGTGAGGTCACAAGAAAAGCGGCCACTTTCAGCAGGGTCAAGGCTCCCATCAACACCGCGACGCCAAACAGGACTTTCGCCAGCGGTTCGGTCGCATTTCTACAGAATTTGATTCTCATAGCCGCATTTCACTGCGGGGGCGACGCCCCCGCACAGGATCCTTTCCTACATCCGCTCGAGGGCCTCGATGGCCTGTTCCTTCTGCTCGTCATCCATGTTGTTCCATTCCTCCTTCCGTTGCTCCTTCTCCTCGTCGGATAGCTTGTTCCAACGCTCGAGCAATTTCTCCTTCAAACGCGCCGACAAGCTGACGCCCATCCACGCAAAGGGATCCTCTTCTGCGGAGGGCGGCGGTGCCTCGGCCTTCACAGCTTCCGCCTGCGTCGCCGGCTTGGGCGGTGCAGGAGCCCCCCTCTTGGCAGGCTCTTTAGCCGGCGGTCGGGATGGGCCGGAGCCTGCCGCAGCCATTGGCGGGAAGGCCTTTTCTTTGCCGTCCCATTCGATCTTCACCTCGGTCGGTCCGATCTCGAGAATCTCCGCATCGCCGATCTTGGCGCCGACCTTGTACCATTTCCCCGAGATCAGCGCCTCGGCGCCCAGGATCCCATCGACCTGCTTCACCGGATGCTGTCTGGGCGGCTGTTTGATGAACGAATTCTTCTCCTTCAGCGCGTCGGCCGCCTTCCTGGCTTCCTCCAGATATTTCTGCAGATCGTTCGGCTCGGCACCCTTGGCGGCAGAGGCGGCAATTCCCTCGACCCGCTTACGCGCAACGTAAAAAGCGGCTACCTTGGCGCAAGCGAGAACACCCAGCAGTACGGCAACGGCCCCCAGGATCAGCGAAGCCCACTCGTTTCGCGTTCTATGGCCTATTCTCAACTGCATACCGGAATCGCTCCGCTTTTCGCACACGTGAAAACATCACTCGACAAACGTGCTGACCGTAAGCTCAATCTCCACTTCTTTCCTCTTTTCCGGAGGCTCTTTCGGATCGCACTGGATGCGCAACTCCTCCACACCGACAAGGTAAGGATTCTCCTGTGCGCTCGCGAGAAAACCAAGCAACTGGTCGAACTTGCATTTGCCCTTGCACTTGACCTTCAACACCTTGTAGGGGAGAGCCTTCGTCCTTCTGGTACCGAGGATCTGCAGCGGTTCGGTGTTGATTCCTGCTTTCTTCAACTGCTCCAGCAACGTATCCCGAAACAGGAATTTCTGCCTGTCCTCCGGCTGAGGGAGTTCGAAGACGGGCACGATGGAGAGCAGCGCGGCCTGCTTCGCCCCGTCGGCCTCCACGTCCTGGAGATTGCTCTTGGCCTTCACCAGAGCGGTCCGGGCCTCGCCCCATCCCTTGAGCCAATCGGCGCCCCAGGTAAAGGCGAATATGGCCACGGCTGAAATCACGCCGATTTGGATCACTCGCTTTTCTCGTTGGTTCAGTTTCCTTGCCATTGTCCCTCTTCGTAACGGTCTACAGCACGGCGTCTTTCTTCGTGTAGTTCTTGTAATGGAACGTCATCGTGAATTTGATCTTCTTCGTCTTGGGGTCACGGGTCGCGTTGGGGATCTCGACATCTGCGATTCCCTTCTGTCCGCGCAGGCCGTCCTGAAACTTGTACATCTGGTCCATGTTGCCGGCCTGACCGGCAATCGTCACGGCCTGTCCCTTCTTGAAGTAGAGGCTGTCCAGGGCGATGCCGTCATTCTGGCCGGTGCTAAGATCCGCGAGCAGTTGCAGGATGTCCGGTCTGTGGCGAGCCACCGTCTTGAGAAGCACCTGACGCTGTCTGCCCGCTTGGAAATTCGGGTCGGCAATCTGGCTGTTCAGGCGCTTTGCGAGGGCCACATCGACGGAGCGCCATACCATGAGCAACACGACCAGCATGACCGCCGCCACAGCACCGGCCAACACGACAGAGTGCCATATCGATTTGGCCTTCCGTTCATCGCTTTCTTTGATCCGCTCGAAAAGGTCCAGAGTCCCGGCGGGCGTTTCCAGCGCCGCCACAGCCAGGCCGAGGGGAACGCGATACTCGTAAACGTCCCGCACCTCAAATCCCGACGGCATCCGCAGGTTCTGAGCCCGTGGCATCGTGGCCCTGGCGTGCAGACCGGCGGCATTCAGCGATTCGACCACCCGATCGATCACCTCCGTGCCATCCGAGAGAACGAGCACCGGCCAGTCGCTCGATTCGCTCCAGCCGAACGTACCCAGGATCGTCCTCATATCCTGTGCGAATCGCTCCATCACCTGGCCCGGCGCGGCGCCGTCGTCTGATGACGCAAGGTGATCCACCCCCGTATCCAGCACCGCCGCGTGGGTCACCAGCCCATTCTGGACCAGGCACACCTGCGTGTTCTCCGCACTGAGACTGGCAATCAGCGCCTCCCGTTCGCGGTCGGAGAAGAAGTCCCGCCACGCTCTTGCCGTTCCCTCACAGGAAAGGAGGATATCGTGCGGTCTGAAACTGCGGACACTATCAGCAAACCGCAGAAGATACTCTCCTCGCGCGGCGGCAATCGTGATATCGATCTTTCCGTTCGTCGAAGGAGTCGTCCGCCACGCCACCTCGATTTGGTCCGACGGCAACGGAAGCAGCGATTCGGCCTGCATCCTCACAATCGCCGCCATCTCGTCGGCTCCCACGGTCGGTACGCTGATTCGGTAAAACGCCACGCCGGTGGAGTCAAGCCCCACAACCGAGGCGGGGCATTTCCTCTGCGACTTTTCGCGCCCGTCGGCGCTCGTCGCAAAACCACACGCCGCCGCAAAATCAGTCCACGTCCGGCTTTCGGCCGGCAGACTCCTGGCCCACAGGATCTCCACGACGCCGTCCTGCTTTCGCACCTCAACGGCTTTGAATCGCGCATCCTCTCGCGCGGCGGCGACCACGGAATGCGCCGTTCTTGCGGTTTTCTCCATCAGTAGTTAGCTCCCTGATACCAGTATAGAATCGCGCAGGGCGATGCACTTCGATCCACGACGCATTCGGTCCGCAGGCTCGCCCCGCTGACGTCCGCCGTGGCCAGGCACTGAATCGTGAACACGTCCGAGCGAATGGTGATTTGCTCGGCGATTGCCTTGAACTTCTCAACGCTCATCGACTCTTTGTCCATCAGGTCCGCGATGCTCTGGAACCCGTACAGTAGGCTCGACCGGTCCGCAATCACGGTGAGGGCAAGCTGCCGGGCCTGCTCATCCCCTCCGAAAAGGGCCATGAGGACCTCCTCGGGGGCGGTGTTGATGTTGATCTTTCCCGGCATCTTCTCCTCGCCCGAGATCGTGATTCGATCCGCGATCTGGCTGAACGTCGAAAGGTCCACGGGCTCAGCCTCATTGTTGCCCGAGCCGTCACCTGCGTTGTTGCCGGAATTTCCTCTTGCTTGCTTGGGACTCTTGTCATTGATGATCTCGGCGATGCTCTTGTAGCCCCCGCCCCGATTCTCGACGATCCATTTCGCCTGTGAACCCTTGATCTGGAGCTGATTCTCGAGTTGCCGCTCGCCGGCCTCATTGATGTTGATCCTCCTGTTCCCATCGGCATCGACATTCTTGTCGTAGGAATAGCAGCTCAGGTAGGCAATCCATCCCTCGTCGAGGTACTCGTCGCCGTTATCCGCCGGAGGGCTCAATTCACCGTCCTGCTCGTTGTAATCAAGCAGGCCGTTCAGGTTCGTATCCTCGCCGTACAGAAGCTCCTCGGTGACACCCTTGACCTGAAGCAGCTCGCGGATGGTTCTCAGAAGGCCGTTGCGGATGGTATAAGGAATCGTGAGATTCTCGTAGTAGCCTGCCTCCGCTCCCTCATCCTGAGGCGTATCATTCCTGTCACGCCAGTCGAGAATGGCATCGGCGATGTGCTCCTCCATGTAGGGCAAGGCCATCAATTGTTCCCGGGTCACCGTATTGACGTTCAGCTTCCCCGCTTCATCAACGACGCGGACACTGTATTGACAGCGTTCCAGGACGATGTCGGTAAGATCCTCGTCGTTGTCGCTCCAGAGGTCCAGGAGGCAATCGCTGTCCCGAAGATCCTCGTTCAGGATCGCGATCGCGCTTTCCGTGCCGGCCCGACAGGCCCACTTGCAGCGCACCTCGTCCGCCGCCGCCGTGGCCATCTTCATGTTCAACCGGCTCGTCTGGCTCACCATGGCAACGATGGCCATCATGACGGCCACCATCCACAGCACCGCCACAAGAACCAGACCTCTGTTATTCCTGATCGTCTTCATTGTCGTTCAATCAGCCATCCTGCTCGCCGGGAACTCAACGCTCGTTGGCATTTCCGGGGCCGCGGTTGTTTGGAGCCGAATCCTCCGCCGGGGCCGACTCGCCGGCCGGCTCCTGTGGTTCCGACTCGTTCTCCGGGCTTTCGCCTTGGGCCGAGGAGCCGGCCGAAGACTCCGCCAGGCGCGCAAAACTCACCGTGACGGTCTCCATGATGAGATCGGTTCGCCCCGCGGGACGTGCCGCCAGTGTGACCTCGACAAGCTGCGGGATAGACTCCATCTCCTCGGACCATTCAGTACCCCATTGCTCACCGTCAAAGAAGCGGATATGGAAGACACTGATGTTTTCCGCAATGGTCGTCAAGACGCCGCCCGGGCTTCTGTCTTTATCCGGATTGGGCCACAGCCGGCGGAA
>CBFDDG010000167.1:0-9294 GCA_965603505.1 uncultured Phycisphaerae bacterium
ATACGTACGACGCATGGTCGCCGGCGGATATCGAGCGATTCGCAGCGATGATGAGGGAGGTGTTCTATCCGGTCATTGAGGATTTCGCGACGTTCGCCAATGGCAACTGGGACACGGCTTGCATCAAGACGATGATGGCTATCGGCGTGTTCCTGGACGACCCGGTGTGCTTCGAGCGGGCCGTCGACTACTTCCATCATGGATCAGGTAACGGCGCGCTGACGCACTACGTGATCAATGAAGACGGGCAGTGCCAGGAAAGCGGCCGAGACCAGCAGCATACGCAATTGGGGCTGGGCCATCTGGCGGAGGCCTGCTGGATCGGGTGGAACCAGGGCCTCGACATGTACTCGGCGGCGGATAATCGCCTGCTCAAGGGATTCGAATACACGGCGAAATACAATCTGGGCTTTGAGGTCCCGTTTGCGCCATATCGTGACACAACGGGCAAGTATTATGCCGAGGCGATCTCCGCAAATGGGCGCGGTCGCCTGCGCCCGATTTTCGAGATGGTCTGGAACCACTACGAGATGCGCATGGGCGTCGCGGTGCCGTACACGAAGCAGGCCGCCGAGCGAATCCGGCCCGAAGGCGCCGCCTTTCAGTCCGATCACCCGGGGTTTGGCACACTGCTGTTTACGCTGCCGGTCCCGCCCCCGATGCCGGTGGATTACGCCGTCGGCGCCGATTTGTCTTTTCTCAAACAGGCCCAGGAGCAGGGCGTGGTGTTCAAGGATGGTGGCGAGCCCAAGCCCGGCCTGCAGATCTTCCGCGACCACGGCTACAAGTGGATTCGCCTGCGGTTGTTCCACACGCCAACACGATTACCGAACAACCTGGAGTACACGCTCGCTCTGGCGCGGGAGGCGAAGCAACTCGGATACAAGTTCCTACTGAATTACCATTACTCCGATACGTGGGCCGATCCGGGCAAGCAGTTCCTCCCGAAGGACTGGGAGGGCAAGTCGCACGCGGAGCTGGTGCAGGCCGTGCGGGAGTACACACGCGACACGATCGCGGCGTTTCGCGAGGGCGGCGCGCTGCCGGACATGGTCCAGATCGGAAATGAAATCACGCCCGGCATGCTTTGGCCCGACGGCAAGCTACCGGACAACTGGGACCATTTTGCGGAGCTGGTGCAGGCCGGAATCGACGGGGTGGATGCCGGCCGGGCCGACGCGCCGCGGCCACGCATCATGATCCATATCGACAAAGGCGGCGACTGGAAGGCCACGAGGTGGTTCTTCGACAAGCTGAACTCGTACAACGTTCCCTACGATGTCATCGGACAGTCCTACTATCCGTGGTGGCACGGCTCGCTGCAGGACCTGCGCGAGAACCTGGCGCTCATGGCCGGCACGTACGAGAAGGACATCATCATGGTGGAGGTGGCCTATTGCTGGCGGCCCACCGAATACCGGGACAAAGAAGCCCCGTTCTCGGAGACGCCCGTAGGGCAGAGGCAGTTCTTGGAGGAGGTGAATCGGATTGTCCTCGATACACCCGGCGGCCGGGGCAAGGGCGTCTTCTGGTGGGAGCCGGCCGTCATGGGCCGGCTGCGCAGCCGGGGCTTCTTCGACGACGAGGGCAACGCCTTGCCCGTCATCACGGTGTTCGACAGGGTCGCCAAATGAGTGGACGCCCGATCGTGGATTCGAAGGAGCGCTGTGGCCGTGGAAACCTGCAATATCGTCTGCGGCCCCAGCGTCTTTCCAACGACATGGATATGAGTCCGAATTCCCGCTCCTATCATGGGAGCGCGTCAAGCAGTAACCCTACAAATCCTTTCTTGGAGGGCAGTGTCATGAAGAAGCATCTGATTCTGGTGTTGGCCATCGTGACGGTTCTGGTTGTGGCTTTGGCGGCTGTGGCGCAACAGCGTCAGGGCGCGGAGCGCTTCCGGCAGCGTCGCGAGGCCCAAATGAAGGCGCTGGATACCATCCAGCAGAATGCCGCCAAGCTCAAGACGGCGATGGAAGAGTCGGGCCGGGCCATGCAAAACCGCCCGAACTACCAGGACCTCTCCGAAGATGAGAGAGCCAAGCTGCGCGAGGAGTTCATGAAGAGGCGCGAGGAGCAGCAGACGCTCGTCGCAGAGATGGAGAAGGAACTGATGAGACTCAAGGGCGGCTCACAGTTGTGGAGGGAGTACGACGAGTCGATGGAGCCCTTGAAGGAGATCCTGGCCTCCGCACAGGATGAGAAGGCACCGAAGACCGCCGCCAAGATCGAACAGAGGATGGCCCAGTGCCAGAAGCAGTTTGAGGACTCGCTGACCTCGCTCGGCTACGACCCCACGCAGAGGCCCCGTTCCCGCAGACAGCAATAGGCGGGAATGGTGGTTGTCTCGAATCACCCGAGATCATCCTTGCCGGTCGTCGCGCTGGAGACCGCTGCGCGTTCGGACAGACATGAAGGCCCTGCCTTGCGGGATTGTGTCGTGGAGGTTCAATTGCCGCAGGGTGGGGCCTTATTAGCTACTGAGAGAACAAGGAGTGTACGATGGGCGCACGACACGGAGCCGTCATGGTTGGCCTGATCGCTGTGGTATTGACCCCTTTGGGATGCGCACGATGGGCGGACAAGTCGGCCGGCCGGGTTCCCCAGACGCGAAAGGCGGCGTTTGAAGGACCTCGCCATGTGGTGAATTTCAATTGCGACTGGAAGTTCGCCGGAGGCAGTCAGCAGGGGGCGGAGAAGCCGGAGTTTGACGATGCGGATTGGCAGGCGGTCCGTCTGCCCCATGACTGGGCGATTTCGGGACCATTCGACCCAAACGAGAACGGCTATGCCGGCAAGCTGCCTTGGCGAGGCGAGGGCTGGTATCGAAAGACGTTCACACTGGATCGGACCGACAGCGGCCGGCGCGTGTACCTCGACTTTGACGGCGTGATGGCATTTCCCAAGGTCTACGTCAACGGGCATTTGGCCGGCCAGTGGGATTACGGCTACATGTCGTTCCGCGTCGATGCCACGCCGCATGTGACGTTCGGGGCGGCCAACGTTATCGCAGTTCACGTGGACACGCGCAACCACGGCACACGATGGTATCCCGGCGCGGGCATCTACCGCAAAGTGACAATGACCCTTTGCGATCCCGTGCACGTCGCGCATTGGGGGACGTTTGTGACCACCCCGAGCGTGAGTGAGGGATCCGCCGCCGTCTGCGTGCGCTCGACGGTCCAGAACCATCGTGACGCCGAGGCAAAGGTGACGGTCGAAGTGACGCTCCTCGATCCCGACGGCGAATCGGTGACGTCGGGCGGAGAGGTCGCGACTGTGTCGGCGCACGGCTCAGCGGAGGTGGAGCAATCGTTCTCGATTGTGAAGCCGCGGCGGTGGGATATCGACAGCCCGGCGTTGTATACCGCCAGGACCGTTGTTCGTGTGGGGGACAAGATTGTGGACACGGACGATACAACCTTCGGCATCCGCGCCTTCCAGTTCACGGCCGATGACGGTTTCCATCTCAACGGCCGGCGGGTGCAGCTCTACGGCGTGAACCTGCACCACGACCACGGGCCGCTCGGCGCCGCCTTCTACACCCGCGCCATGGAGCGGCAGTTGGAGATCATGCGAGACATGGGCGTCAACGCGATCCGCACGAGCCACAATCCGCCGGCGCCGGGACTGCTCGATCTGTGTGACCGGATGGGGTTTGTCGTGTGGGACGAGGCCTTCGACAAATGGGACGACAAGGCCGATCGCGTCAAAGGACAGCCGCCCTTGGAGGAATACGGCGAGAAGCAGATTCGCAATCTGGTCCTGCGCGACCGCAACCACCCGAGCATCGTCATCTGGTCGATCGGCAACGAGATCGGGAACCAGCCATACGACCGGGAGGGCAAGTCGCCCGAGCGGGTGAAGTTCATGAGCGACTTCGTCCGCAAGTACGACCCGACGCGGCCGGTCGGGATCTCGTGTCACATCCCCGCGACGGCGGATGAGCCGATCCTCGACGCACTCGATCTGACCGGCTGGAACTACGCGCGGCGCTACGCCCGCTATCGTGAGCGGTACCCCGACAAGCCGATCCTCTACAGCGAGTCGGCCTCGGCCCTCAGCACGCGAGGATTCTACAGTCTGCCTTTCGCAAACGAAAAAACCGACTACTCCGAGCAGCTCCAGGTCGATTCCTACGACTTGAACGCGGCCGCCTGGTCGGACATTGCCGAGGCCGAGTTTCAACTCATGGAGGACGACCGATTCGTCGCCGGCGAGTTCGTCTGGACCGGCTTCGATTACTTAGGCGAGCCGACCCCCTTCAACCAGGAGGCGCGAAGCTCATACTTCGGGATTGTGGACCTCTGCGGGATTCCCAAGGACCGGTTCTACCTGTACCGCAGCCATTGGCGGCCGGACACGACCACGGTGCATATCCTGCCCCACTGGAACTGGCCGGACCGCGTGGGACAGAATGTCCCCGTCTTCGTCTATACCAATGGCGATTCCGCCGAGCTGTTCCTCAACGGCAAATCGCTCGGCCGCCGTGCGAAAGGAGAGGCGCCGGCCCGGCCCGTGAACTTTGCGAAGGGCAGGCCCGCTGAAGCCAACTCCGAAGAAACGGACAAGGGCAACGCGGCTGCGCTTGCCAACGACGGCAGCAGCACCACACGCTGGTGTGCGGCTGCCGCGGGCGACGGACAATGGTGGCAGGTCGATCTGGGGGAGGTCCAGCCGGTGCGGTTCCTGCGCATCGAGTTCGAGCGGGCGGCCAAGAACTATGGGTACGAGATCAAAGCTTCGACGGACGCCGCCAACTGGGAGACCATTGCGAGCAAGAGCACGAGCCGGTTCCCTCGCTGGGGCGGCCCGACAGAGACCTTCCACGACGTGAATGCACAAGCCCGTTACGTCCGCATTGAGTTCACGGACCTGGGCGAGCGGACTTGGGCCAGCATCAAGGAGTTCGGCGTCTATCCGGACAAGGCGGAATCGCCGTACTACGAGGTCACGTACAAGTATCGGCTGCGCTGGAACGACGTGGTCTACGAGCCGGGCGAGTTGAAAGTCGTCGCTTACAAAGGCGGCCGGCAGATCGGCGAGGCCGTCATGCGCACGGCCGGGGAACCGGCGGCGATTCGCCTGACACCCGACCGTACGGAACTCATCGCCACAGGCGAGGACCTGTGCTACGTTCTCGTGGAGGCCTTGGACAAGAACGGCACGCTCTGTCCTCTGGCGGACAATTTGATTCGCTTCCAGATTGAAGGCCCGGCCGGGATCGCCGGCGCGGGCAACGGCAACCCGCTTTCGTTCGAACCGTTCCAGGCGGACTACCGCAAGCTCTTCTTCGGCAAGGCGATGTTGATTCTGCGCACCAAAGAAGGCCAGGGCGGCCCGGTGCGGGTTCTTGCAGAAAGTGACGGGCTTGCCACAGCCGAAGTAACCATACAGTGCCAACCGGCAAAGTGATGGAGGTGGACAAATGAGAACCAGTCAGATCGTTGCGATCACCCTTTTGTTTGGCGGCAGTGCAGTATGGGGTGTGGATTCGAGTATCCACTTGAATTCGCTCGGGTTCCTGCCCGCGCAGCAGAAGAAGGCGACTATTAGTGCGGAATGCTCCGACTTCGCAGTGAAGCAAGCTTCGGATGGACAGACCGTTTATGCGGGCAAGGTGACGGGGCCGCTCCATCAGGATGACGTGAATCAGGATGTATGGGTCGCGGATTTTTCCGAAGTCAACGGTCGGGGCAAGTACTACCTGGACGTGCCGCCGGTGGGGCGTTCCCTGGATTTTGAGATCGGCGATGAAGTCTATGATTTTGCTTTCTACACGGCCATGCGGGGGTTTTATCTCTGGCGGTGCGGCACGGCGGTCGAGGGCAGGCACAAGGGCCAGACGTACGCGCACGCCGCTTGCCATAGGGACGACGGCTGGCTGGACTACGTTGGCAGCCCGGGCACGCAGCGCGACGGCACCGGCGGCTGGCACGACGCCGGCGATTACGGCAAGTATGTCGTCAACGCCGGTGTGACGGTTGGCTGCCTGTTCATGGCCTGGGACCATTTTGAGGACCAGCTCAAAGGCATCTCGCTCGACTTGCCGGATACGGCTCCGGGGTATCCCGATTTTCTTAAGGAGATCAAGTGGGAGACGGACTGGTTCCTGAAGATGGCCTATCCGGACGGTTCGGGGAAGGTCTCGCACAAGCTGGCTCGCCTACGCTTCTCACCTTTCATCATGCCGGAGAAGGATTCGGAGAAGAGATATTTTACCGATTGGAGCTCGGCGGCCGTGGCGGATTTCGTCGCCATCATGGCGATGGCGGCGCGCCACTTCGAGCCCTACGACGCCGAATACGCCAAGCGCTGCCTGGAGGCGGCCACGAAGAGCTATGCGCTCCTTCGAGAGAGCCCGGAGAAGCGGTCCTCACAGGGCGATTTCCGGACGGGCGCTTACCGGACCGGCGATGGGGATGACCGCTTGTGGGCCGCTGCCGAGATGTGGGAGACGACGGGCGAAGCCGCATATCTGAAGGATTTCGAGGCAAGGGCCGTCGTGCCACTTCCCAGTCGACGCGGCCGAACGGCGCCAACCGGCAAGATCGACGAGAACTGGGACTGGGGCAACGTGCGAAACCTGGGCATGTTCACATACGTCTTGTCCCGGAGGGAAGGAAGGGACACCGAGCTTGTGGAACAGGTGCGTCGCGACGTGCTTGCGACGGCTGATGCCATCGTGGCTAACGCGAAGCAGGACGTGTACGCCAGACCCTTCGCCGGTCGGTACTATTGGGGTTGCAACGGCACGATTGCCCGGCAAGTGGTGAACCTGCAAGTGGCGAATCGGATCAAGCCGAGTCCGGACTATGTGAACGCGGCCTCGGATGCCGTGTCGCATCTGTTCGGCAGGAACTACTACGGCCGCTCCTACGTCACCGGGCTGGGCCATCAGCCGCCTATGCACCCCCACGACCGGCGCTCGGGCGCCGACGGGATCGAGACCCCGTGGCCCGGCTACGTCATCGGAGGCGGCCATTCCGCGACGGGCTGGAACGACGCCGAAGAGGACTACAGAACGAACGAGATCGCCATCAACTGGCAAGCCGCTCTGGTCTACGCCCTGGCGGGATTTGTCAGCGGCGGGGCCCAATGAAGAGGGCCATCAGAAAGGGGCCCGTATGAAAGCATCAGGGTTTGCGGCCATATTGTGTGCCTCTGCCATCTTTGCGATCGCGTCTGCCGCGGCCGACAGTCTGTTCAAGGTCGATTACCGGGGCTTGGTCGGCCGGGCGGACCTGGCGTATGAGAAGCCGGCCGGGAGAAGCGAGGAAGGCATGCCCGTCGGCAACGGTCGCATGGGCAGCCTCGTCTGGACGACGCCGACGGCGCTGAAGTTTCAGATCAATCGCGTGGACGTATTCGCCGGCAATTGTCAGACCAACAGTTTTCCCGAACACCATAGTGACTACTGCAATGGGTGCGGCTTTGTGGATGTGGATTTCGTCGATTTCGGGGACGACGTTTTTCCGCAGGAGCGTACGTCGCAGCGTCTTTCCTGTTACGATGCGCTGGTCGATGTTGCGGGCGCGGCAGTCAGCGCGCAAGTACTCGCGTGGCACGAGCAGGATGTGATGGCCATCAAGGTCACGGATGAGAGGCAGTCACCGGCGGCGATCAGGGTGAGCCTTCGGATGCTTCGTCCGGCGACGGTGCAGAGAAGAAGTCACACCGCGACCTCGAAACTTATCTGCCGCGAGGGACGAATCATCCTGATGCAGCAATTCGCGGAAGGCGACTACTACTGCGGCTCCGCTGTCGCCGTGGGGGTCCTCGGGCGTCGCAGCAAGACGAAGCAGGCGAACGAGCAGGAGCTTCAGTTGGTGGCCGAACCGGGCCGTGGCTCCTTTACGATTCTGGTGGCCAGTGCGGCGAGTTTCAATCGCGACGATGACGTCACCGCCTCCGCCCTGGCACAACTGGAAGCGGCCCAGGCCAGGGGATACGCCGGACTGGCCGAGTCGAATGGAAAGTGGTGGCGCGATTTCTGGGCGCGGTCGTTCGTTCACCTCCACAGCGCCGATAATGTTGCGGACGACATTGAGAGGCACTATACGTACTATCTATACGTCATGGCGTCGAACTCCCGCGGCAGGTACCCCCCCAAGTTCAACGGCATGCTCTGGACGACGAGCGGCGATGTCCGCAAGTGGGGGGCCCAGTACTGGGGAGCGAATCAGAGCTGTCTGTATAACGCGCTGCTGCCGACCAATCGGCTTGAATTGATCGACCCTATGTTTGACATGTACACCGGGATGTACGATTCCTGTGCCCTGGCGGCTCGGCAGCAATGGGGCAGCAGAGGCATCTATATTCCGGAGACCGTCGCGTTCGACGGACTCGAGGAATTGCCGGAAGACGTCGCGGAGGAAATGCGCGACCTCTATCTTTCCCGAAAACCCTGGCAGGACAGGTCCGAGCGATTCCGCACCTATGCGTTCCCGAAACAGCCTCACGCCAGCCGATGGAACTGGAAGGCCGCCGGAAAGTGGGAGGATGGTCAGTGGCGCTACACGGACAAGGGCGCCGGGCCCTACGCGCAGGTCAACCACATCTTCTCGCGGGGTGGGAAGATCGCCCACGAGTACTGGCGGAGATACGAGTACACGCTCGACGAGGGCTGGCTCCGCCGTCGTGCCTATCCGATTCTGAAAGGCGTGGCGGAATTCTATCGCAACTATCCGAATGTCCGCAAGGAACCTGACGGTCGATACCACATCCACAAGGTGAACAGCAATGAGCCGCTGTGGGGCGAGCGCGATACGGATGAGGAGATCTCGGCGATGAGAGGGATCCTCCCGGTGGTCATCAGGGCCTCGGAGATACCGGACGTCGACAGTGAGATGCGGCCGACATGGCGGGAGTTTCTGGACAATCTGGCGCCTTTGCCGCTCCGTCAGAGCGATCCCCCCACCTGGATCAAGGGGCTGGCGCCGATTGTAAAAGGGAGCGGCGATTCCCTTCCGGACCGCAACACGATGCCGATGTGGTATTTCGACCTTTGCACACTGGAGACGACCGAGCCTGAGATTCTGAAGGTCGCCAATGCCACATTCGACGCCTTCTTCCGCCGGGGGATCGGGCCGGGCACGCGCATCGGCGTCTTGTCCAAACTGGCGGTCGTCGCCGCTCTCCTGGGTCGCGCCGAGGATGTGAAGATCCTGCTCCCGAACCAGATACACACCCGTGAGACGCCGATCTTGACCAATCGAATGACGTTGCGGGAAGGTGTCCAGACGACGGGATTACAGCGTATCGGCAGGGCCGCCGATGCTCTGCACGCGGCGC